>CAZEYG010000048.1:0-9460 GCA_964516575.1 uncultured Defluviitaleaceae bacterium | reverse complement strand
AAGCGTTTTTGCAGGAACAAAAGCCGAATGTTCCGCTTAAACCCGCTAATAGCGTTAGATTTGACTTGTTCGGGCAAAAAACAGTAGACATAAGCGGGAACATAACAGACGGCGTTACTTACATACAAGCAAGACAGCTTTTAGAAGCTATGGACTTCCTTGTATTGTGGAACGATACCACAAAAACCATTGAAGTACGCACCAAAGGCGCAATTTACGCATGTGGCGAAGATTTAACCATGCTTCAAAAAATTGTGCAATCGGAAGCGGGCGGCGAGGATCGCAAAGGCAAAGTGCTTGTTGCAAACGTCATTTTTAACAGGGTAAAAAACAAAAACTTTCCAAACACAATTAAGGAAGTTGTTTTCGCCCCTAACCAGTTTGAGCCGACACGAAACGGAGCATACGAAAAAGCAGTACCATCGCAAGACACCATAGCGGCAGTGCATGAAGCCTTATCCGGCGTAGATTATTCGGAGGGGGCTTTATTTTTTAGAGCAACAAAAGGACTTACGCCGGACTGTTGGCACGAAACAGCCTTAAAGCCGTTATTCACGCACGGAGGGCATAAGTTTTACATTTAACGGTATAAGCGTCAGTACACGGGCGTTATACATACAAACAACCGTATAGGGGGAATTATGATGTCTAAAATGTTAATGAGGGATGGGGAAATCATCACAATGCAGGAGGAAAAGAAGCCGCTCAATGGCTTAACTATTGCGGCATTTATTATAGCCACGGCTACAGCGGCATCGCTTGGTATTGGAGCTGTTGTCCTTGGCATAAGCGATGAGTACAAAGAGCTGAAAAGAGAAATCGCCGAAAGTGGTTGCACTCATGAACACCGCCGCTATCGCCGCGATTGGGATGCCGATGAAAACGAAACAGAATACCGCCGCGGAAGCCGCAGACGAAACAGAAATAACGGTTAATTTACACAAATAAGAGCGGGGGCGGTGTACAGCCCCTTGCTTCATAAAGAGGTGAATTATGGGCGTTATTTATGTAAAAAATATCCTCAAACAAGTTGTGTCAAAGGGAACAGAGATAGGCACGGACTTTGCTATAAAAAAAGCTAATGAAAAAATACAAGGCACAAAGTTAGCCGATATTATTTCCTTTGATGACCCGCCCGAAAATATAAACGGGCGTGACGAATACGACATAATAGAGGATTTTTTATTCGATGATGGTTTTGCCGAATTTTGCAATTCCCAAAAAGGCGCAAGGAGGTTGTTAGAGCTTGGATATAAACGTATTGATAACACTGTTGATAGTAATAGCAATCTGTCAAATGGCGATGATGACTATAGTATTTGCGCCGATCGCTTGGTTGACGTTGAAGTTACTAACACTAAAATTGAGGTGGAACAAGGATGAAAAAAATTGACGATTTAATATTAAAAATCGAAGCCGAGTTAGAGGATGCCGAGAAGTACGCCGATGACGCTTATATAATCAGACGCGAAAACAAGGCATTATCAGACCTTGAAGCGGAGATGGCGCGGGAAGAAATGAAACACGCCGCAAGACTGTATAACCACACAATTTCATGTGTGAACGAAGTAATTCAAGGCGAATGCACAGAAGCTAAAGCCGTAAAAAAAACGTGGGATAAGGCGTTTGAGGTATACCACGAATGGATAGAGAAAATCACAAAAACCCTTGACAGTATATAAAATAAGCCGCTCAACTTGCTCTTTAAAGCAAGCGGAGCGGCTTATTTTATTTGTCGTACATTGTAGGCGTTGTTGTCCTGTCAAGTACGATACCGAACAGACCATTAACAAAAATGTATTTTGGTGTGTTCGGATAGTTAATTCCGAAGTGGAGGTGAGGGGAATCGAACCCCTGTCCGAAAACCCGTCGGCAAAAACTTCTCCCATCACAGCCGATTATTAGATTTTCCCTTACTAAAACGCAAGTCGGCACGCATTAAAGTTCGGTAGCTTCATAGATTCTTTTTTTACGGCAAAGCTTAGGTAAAAAAGTTCCCTGCTAAGTCGACGCCGATTGCTGAAGCAGCAGGTAACTCCAGGTCGACGGCTGCTTTAATTAAGCAGCAAATGCTAAATTATTATTGTCGTTTAATTTTAAATTTTTGGCAGTTTTACGCAGTTGCCAACTGCGGATGGCTATTTCTGCTTTCAAAATCCCCGTCGAAACCATTACACCCCCTTGAATATAATATAAGTATAATACAGCTTATTTTTTTATGCAATAGTTAATTAGTTACATTTCTAAGTAAACATAATCTAGACCTTAATCTTGTATGTCTTCATCGTTAAACCCTTTCATGCTAAAACCTTTTATGGTTGAAAACAATATTTTGATTTCCTGCATTAAGGAGTAATTTCTTATATAGAGCAAATCAAAATTAAGCTTATCGCGGGGAGATGTGTTGTATTTGCCGCTAACCTGGGCAAGACCCGTAAGGCCTGCCTTAACATTTAAGCGATAGGCAAATTCAGGAGTCTCCTCAACGTATTGCCTTATTAACTCTTCTCTTTCAGGGCGTGGGCCTATTATGCTCATGTCTCCTACTAACACGTTATAAAGCTGGGGAAGCTCGTCCAGTCTTGTAAAGCGTAGGAATGCCCCAAGTTTTGTAACCCTTTTATCGTTTTTGCGGGAAAGCACCGGCCCGTTTTCTTCCGCATTAGTAACCATTGTTCGGAATTTATAAAGCATAAACCGTTTGCCTCTATAGGTTATACGTTCTTGGCTGTAAATAACGGGTGAGCCGTCTATTATTAAAACGGCTGCTGCCACAATAAGCATTACAATAGCGGCCGGGATAAATCCAACCACAATTATAGCCAAATCCATAAGCCTTTTAACGAACCGTTGCTCAAGGGTAAGCCTAGGAGGGTGGCATTTTAAAAGCGGAAGGTCATCTATTGTCATAAGGCGTGAGTTTTTAACGGCAATGTCATAAGCCGCCGGAAGTATGGACACTATTTTATTTTTGCCAAAGCAGTAGCTTACAATGCTATCCCGGGCGTCAGGGTTTGGTATAAGCATAAAAACGGTGTGGCATTTATCTATAGTTTCAAAAATGCATGGATCGTTCATACTTAAAATATGGTTAACTTTATAAAATCTTTTTTGTCCTTTTATTTTTTCTATTTCTTTAACATGGTTAAGACCGTCTGTTATAATAAGAGTTTCAACGGGCTTATGAACAGAAAAATACAAAAACTTCGTAATAATGCTCCAAACCATAAGCATAAGAAGCTGAATTAAAAGGGCAAGGGCAAACCCGGCAAAACCATACCATACTCGCTTATATATATATAAAAGTACTATTGCGCTGGTGTCGGTAAACAAAAGGGCGCATATGGCAGTTAGAAGCATAGCCGGGATACTGTCTACACCAACCTCAAAGCCGTCGAAAAGATGCATGTAAACATAGGCAATAAACGCTGTAGGGAATATGGATTTTTCAGGCTTATAAATTTCTACCAGCGTAAGGCCGTTTCTGTCAGTTAAATAAAGAGCAAAAAACAAGCCAAAGGTTATTATGCAAACAATGGCTACACCGTTTAAAAATTTTGTAAGGGAGTCTAGTTTTATAATTTTTTTAAGCATTTAATCACCCTGCACAAATATAAATTAAGCATTGTTATTCAAAGGAATCTCCGCTTCCGATAATTCTCTTAGCAAAAGGGTTATCCATTCAAAAATTCTGTTTAATATAATTTATTATATATGACAGCTATTGTCAAGTTGGTGGAAATAATGTAGTATTACAAAAAAAGAAAGTGATTTATGCCAAATGATTTTTTCGATTATAATACCATTATTTAATTCTGAAAAATTTATAGGTGAAACTATTCGTTCGGTTCAGGCTCAAACGGTTACGGATTGGGAGATGATAATAATTGACGACTATTCCACCGACAGTTCTTTTTCTGTTGCCTCCGAAGAGGCATTAAGGGACAAGCGCATAAGAGTTTACAGAAACGAAACAAACATGGGCGTAGCTTCAACGCGAAATAAAGGTTTAGAGCTTACTAATGGGAAATATATTGCGCTTCTAGACGCTGATGATATATGGCTTCCATTTAAACTTGAAAAGCAGCTTGAAGTATTTAAACAAACAGGTTGTAAGTTGTGTTGTACATCCTACGAATTTATTGACGTAAACTCAAATTTAATTAAAGATGCGTATATTGTGCCGGAAGACATAGGCTTAAAGGTTTTGCTTAAGGAAAACGTAATAGGCTGCTCTACGGCTGCTTTTGAACGGCGGATTACGGAAGGCCATCGTTTTACACAAGGCTTTATGCACGAGGATTATGTGTTTTGGCTGGACATTCTTAAGGACGGAATCAAAGCCGCCGGAGTAAGGCAGACTTGTGTAAGATACAGAGTGCATTCCGGAGGAAGGTCTTACGGCAAGGTTAAGGCTGCTAAAAACAGGTGGCTTGTGTTGAGAAAACATATGAAGCTTAACATTATATTAAGTGCCTATTATTTTGCGTTTTATGGGATACGGGGGGTTCGGAAGCATTTTGGCAGGCAAAAATAACTATGGCAAAAATAACTGTGGTGTTGATATTCTTGAAAAAAAGAGGAACAGCAAGAAGTGTTGCGGCTCATGATGAAGTATACACTTATCCGCTCCAAGCGGAAAACAATAACCATTCGCATAACCAAGGAAGCAACTGTCGAAGTCCGTGCGCCATTAAAGGCACAAAAGGCTCATATTAACAGACTTGTATTATCCAAAGAAAAATGGATAACCGAGCATTTGGCGTCAAGAAATATGCTATTGGAGCAGAAAGCCTCATTTGCCCTTAATTATGGCGACACTGTGTTGTACCGAGGTAAAGAATACCCTATTGCAGCAAAACCAGGTAATCGTGTTGGTTTTGATGATACCACCTTTTATATGCCTGACGGATTAACTGCGGAACAAATAAAATACACTGTCATACAGATATACAAGATGCTTGCAAAACGTGACATAACAAGCAGGGTGATTCATTTTTCCAAGCTGATGAACTCATCTCCCACGGCTGTGCATATAAACTCTGCAAAAACACGCTGGGGCAGTTGCAGCGGCAAGAATAGAATAAATTTTTCGTGGCGGCTGGTTTTAGCTGATGACGCCTTGATTGATTATGTTGTGGTTCATGAGCTGGCTCATATCAAGGAGCATAATCACTCATCACGGTTTTGGGCGGTGGTAGAGAGTGTTTTGCCCGATTATAAGGCACGGCAACAGGGTTTGATAACTCTGCAAAGACGTATGGCGGTTGAAGATTGGGAGTAATGGCATGAATATGTATCCCCATAGTTATATACCTATAATAATAAATACAAATACTCAAACGAAAAGCAATTGAAATGAGGTTAACAATGCAGTTAAATCAGATAGAAGCCTTTGTGGCCGTAGCTAAGCTGAGCAGCTTTACAAAGGCGGCTAAAACCCTTTATTTATCTCAGCCGACTATCAGCACACATATTACATCCCTAGAAGCCGAGCTAAATGTTCAGCTTATAGTTCGCTCAACAAAAGGTGTTTCTTTATCCAAGGCAGGTGTTATATTCTATAAACACGCCGTTCAAATACTTAAAGCAGTTGACTGCGCTGTTATGTCGCTAAAGGATTTTGCCTCTGAAACAAAAGGAGCCTTGGAGATTGCCGCTTCTACAGTACCCGCTCAATATATTATTCCTTTATTTCTATCAAAGCTAAGAGATGAATTTCCTCAATTGTTTTTTACCATAAAACAATTTGACAGCGCTGAAGTGGTAAATCAAATTTTAAGCTTAGATTGCGAGGTTGGTATTACCGGCACAATCGTAGAATCCAAATGTGTTTATGAAGAATTTGTAAAAGACAGGCTTGTAGTCATAACGCCTAACAAA
This sequence comes from uncultured Defluviitaleaceae bacterium, assembly GCA_964516575.1. Taxonomy (GTDB): domain Bacteria; phylum Bacillota; class Clostridia; order Lachnospirales; family WRBF01; genus CAZEYG01. Next base: position 3,577 of record CAZEYG010000048.1, on the reverse strand, counting down.
GAAAAATATTCTTGCTTAAACGGAATATTTGACGTTAAATTACTTAAAACAGAGCCTTTCCTCTTAAGGGAAGAAGGCTCCGGAACAAGGAAGGAAACAGAGATTTTTTTTAACAGCCTGGATATAGATATTAAAAAAATGAATATTGCAGCGCAAATGTATGGCACCGAAAGCATTAAACAAGCCGTAGCCGGTGGTGTCGGTATATCTATAATTTCAAAGGTCGCCGCCGCTGACTTTGAGAAATTCGGAAAGATATTAACCTTTGACTTAAACAGTCCGTATTTGGATAGGAGTTTTTATCTCGTATATTTAAAAAATGTATTATTATCTCCCGCCGCTACTGCTTTTATAAAGTTTGTAAAAAACCTGTATAACACAAATACCACCTAACTTCTTTTCCTTTCTAACACTGCTCTTTTGATTTTTTCCGCAATAGCTTTACAAATTATTTCCCCCGCATTATAATATCTACATGTTTAGCCATGGACCACTTTGAATTGGAGGAAATAAAATGTTCAACAAAGTCAACACTAACTTGAATTTTGCCGAAAGAGAGCTGGAAGTGCTTAAATATTGGAAAGAGAACGATATTTTCAATAAAAGCATAACAAAGCGTGAAGGCCGGCCGGTTTTTACCTTTTACGATGGCCCGCCTACAGCTAACGGAAAGCCCCACATCGGACATATAATTACAAGAGTTGTTAAGGACATAATACCCCGTTATAAAACAATGAAGGGTTATCATGTCCTACGTAAAGCCGGATGGGATACCCACGGTCTGCCGGTGGAGCTGGAGGTTGAAAAATCCCTTGGCATTAGCGGAAAACCTGAAATAGAAAAATACGGCGTTGAGCCGTTTATTAAAAAATGTAAGGAAAGCGTCTGGAAATATGAAAAAGAGTGGCGTGAAATGAGCGACCGTGTTGGTTTTTGGGCTGATATGGACAATCCTTACATCACATATAACAACAGCTACATCGAATCCGTTTGGTGGGCGCTAAAGTCCATTTGGGAAAAAGGGCTTTTATACAAGGGGCATAAAGTTGTGCCCTATTGCCCCCGCTGTGGAACTGCTCTTTCAAGCCACGAATTAGCTCAAGGGTATAAGGACGTAAGTGAAAAGTCTGTTTACGTTAAGTTTAAAATAAAGAATACGGAAAATGAATATTTCTTAGCCTGGACAACAACCCCATGGACGTTACCTTCAAACGTTGCTCTTATAGTTAACGCTGACGAAAACTACGCAAAGGTTCGGAAAAACGGCGAAGTGTATATTCTTGCCGAAGCCCTTGCTGCCGATGTTGTTGGCGAAGGTTATGAGGTTTTAAGTCTTGTTAAAGGTAAAGAGCTGGAATACATGGAATACGAGCCGTTGTTTGATTTCTGTTCGCCGGACAAAAAGGCTTATTATGTAGGCTGTGACGATTATGTTACGCTTACCGACGGCACAGGTATTGTTCACACCGCTCCCGCTTTCGGCGAAGACGACGCTAGAATCGGTAATAAATACGGCTTGCCATTTGTTCAGCTTGTCAGCGAGCAAGGAACATTCATAGACTGTGTCACTCCTTACAAAGACGTTTTTGTAAAGGATGCAGACCCGATAATTATAAAAGACTTAGAGGAAAGCGGGAAGTTATTTAAGGCCGCTTTATACGAGCATAGTTATCCTTTCTGCTGGAGATGCGACACTCCGCTTATTTATTACGCTAGAGACACATGGTTCATCAAAATGACGGCAGTAAGAGACGCTCTTGTGGCCAACAACAACACAGTCAACTGGTACCCCGACAACATAAAGGAAGGCAGATTCGGAAACTTCTTGGAGAATGTTATAGACTGGGGCCTTAGCCGTGAACGCTATTGGGGCACTCCTTTGCCTATTTGGGAATGCGGCTGCTGCCACAAACACGCTGTCGGCAGCATCAGTGAGCTTGTTGAAATGGGTAATAACGTGCCGGCCGATATTGAACTTCATAGACCTTACATTGATTCGGTTTATTTAAATTGTCCAAAATGCAGCGGTAAAATGACTAGAGTATCAGAGGTTATTGACTGCTGGTTTGATTCAGGGGCTATGCCTTTTGCTCAATGGCACTATCCTTTTGAGAACGAAGAAATATTTAACGCCAACTACCCGGCAGATTTTATTTCCGAGGCAATTGACCAAACAAGAGGTTGGTTCTATACGCTTATAGCTATATCAACGCTGCTTTTTGATAAGTCCCCTTATAAAAACGTTATCGTTTTAGGCCACGTACAAGACAAGGACGGCCGCAAGATGTCGAAACATCTCGGTAACGTAATAAATCCATGGGACGTTCTTAACAAGCAGGGTGCCGACGCTGTCAGATGGTATTTTATGACTAATTCTGCCCCATGGCTTCCCAGCCGTTTTTATGAGGACGCCGTAAACGAGGCTCAACGAAAATTTATGGGTACCTTATGGAACACCTATGCGTTTTTTGTTCTATACGCCAATATCGACAGCTTTAACCCATTGGACTACAAGCTGGAATACGATAAGCTGGATGTTATGGACAAATGGATATTATCTAAGCTGAATACTCTTGTAAACTATGTTGACGGATCATTGGCTGAATATAAGTTAACTGAGCCAACAAGAGCTATGAACGATTTTGTGGACGATTTAAGTAACTGGTACGTTCGCCGTAGCCGTGAGCGCTTTTGGGCTAACGACATGCCCCAGTATAAAATCAATGCTTATATGACGCTTTATACCGTCTTAACAACACTAAGCAAGTTAGCTGCTCCGTTTGTGCCTTTTATGGCCGAGGAAATTTACGGCAACCTTGTGGGTAATATTGATAATTCTGCCCCTGAAAGCGTTCATCTTTGCGACTTCCCTGTTGCTTGCGAGGGCTGGATAGACAAAGAGCTTGAGCGTAACATGGACTTAGTTCTTGATATTGTCGTCCTTGGCAGAGCGGCTAGAAACAACGCTAACATAAAAAACCGCCAGCCTATCAGCCTTATGTACGTAAAAGCAGACGGCCAAACGCTTCCGGAAGGTTACGTGCAAATAATAGCTGATGAGCTTAACCTTAAAAATGTAGAATTTACAGATAACGTACGGTTGTTTACAACCTATAAATTCAAGCCACAGCTTCGCACCCTTGGCCCTAAATACGGCAAGTTAGTTCCAAAAATAGCCGAAGCATTAAACGGCTTTGACGGCAACGAGCTTATGGACAAATTCCGTGCAGGTGAGGTTTCTTTTGAGTTAGAAGGTGTTGCTGTATCTCTTACAGAAGCCGATGTTCTAATCGAATCATCTCAAAAGGAAGGTTTCATGGCCGAAACAGATAAGGGCGTTACTGTCGTTTTAGATACGTTTTTAACCGAAGAGCTTATAGAAGAAGGTTTTGTTCGTGAAATCATAAGTAAGCTTCAAACCATGCGTAAAGAGGCCGGCTTTGAGGTGTTGGACAGAATCACTGTTTACCATAAAAACAACCAAAAAATCGCAGATGTTATAAGCCGAAACAAGGAGATTATAATGTCTGAGGTTCTTGCAGACGATATTATTTCAGGCGAAACTTCAGGCTATTCA
>CAZEYG010000047.1:0-9495 GCA_964516575.1 uncultured Defluviitaleaceae bacterium | reverse complement strand
AGGAAAAGTTTTGTACAGCAACAAACCCGTTAGGGTATTTTTTTTCAATATTTTTAAGCTGTAATCCTGCCATAATAAATGCCCCCTCATAAAAATAATGATAATATAGAATGGCTACCAGCGTAAAAATTCCGTCCATTCCATTTAACTTAAAATATATGATACCTTAGATTTTAAAATTCAACTATAGCTTAATGTAACAAAACTAATATTACAGTTTTGTTACATTTGTACACGAATGTTTTTGTTTTATTAATTTTTATCACATACTCTTAAATCCTTCCCCTAAAACTTCTCTAACATCAGCAACTATAACAAAAGCGCGGTTATCAATTTCTTTTACCAATTGCTTGATTTCAACCAGCTCTTTGCTTGAAACAACGCATAAAAGCACGTCTTTTTCAGTATTTGTATAAGCTCCCCGTCCGGACAAGGCCGTTACCCCTCTGTCTATTTTCAGCAAAATTGACTTGGAAATCTCGTCGGATTTAGTAGAAATTATAAAGGCTGCCTTAGCGAAGGACAAGCCCTCCAAAACGCCGTCTATAACCTTAGACGTTATAAACACTCCGACTATAGCGTACATAGCCTTAATCGGCCCAAAGGTAAAAAGGCCGATAATAATTATTGTTGCATCCAACACAAACATTATTTTTTGAATTGATACATGTCTCAGCTTCAAATGGATTATATTAGCGGCTAGATCTGTGCCGCCGGTTGTGGCTACGGATCGGAAAACCAAACCTAAGCCAAGGCCGCATGTAACTCCGCCGAAAACCGATGCAATAGTCAGGTCGGTTTCAATAGCCGGAATAAAGTTTGTCAAATAAAGAGCAAAAGACAAAAAGAAGGTAGCATAAATTGTTTTAGCTAGGTTCTTTATACCAAGAGCTTTAAGGCCGATTGCAAATAAGGGCACGTTAAACAACAAGTTTGTAAGCCATATAGGTATGCTAAAGCCAAGACCCTTACTGGTTTCGGCAATAATAATTGCCAAACCTGAAACACCACCTGTAACCATACCGTAAGGCGCATAAAAAACCGATATGCCTAAGGCTAGAAGTATGACACCGACTGAAATTATTGCATAATTTTGTATAATATGTCCCCATCCGTTTTTAACTGTTAACATAATATCTACTGCCTTCCTGTCAGTCTGCCGGCGGCAACCTTTAAAGCAAAAACCGGCAGCACAAGTATTCTTCCTATTCTAGACGGCTGTTTAATAAGCCTGTATAACCATTCTAAACCAAATCTTTGAAATAGAACCGGCGCCCGCTTAACAGTGCCTGCAAAAACATCTAGGCTTCCGCCTATTCCAGCGCTTATCCTGACGGGTAGGCCACGGTTTTCGTAAAGCCATTTTTCTTGTTTGGGAAATCCAAGGCCTACAAGAAGTATGTCTGGCTTCAACTGCTTAATTTCTTCTAAGATAAGTATTTCTTCTTCCTTGTTAAAATATCCGTTGTGACTGCCTATAACACTTATGTTTGGATAATCTCTTTCAATGTTTTGCTTCGCTTTGTCACATACTCCGGGTTTTGAGCCAAGCAGATAAACAGTTGTCCCGCTTTTTGCTTTTTTAAGCAAAGCCGTTACTGTGTCACAACCCGCAACCCGCTCCTTTATCCTTACCTTATTAAACTTAGAGGCAAGTACAATCCCGATTCCGTCAGGAACAACCAAATCCCCGGCTTTTAATATTTGCATAAAGTAGTCGTCCTTTTGAGCAGCCATAACCATCTCGGGGTTTGGCGTAAACATAAGGTGATTTTTATCCTCCGCCAAATAAAAGAGCAGCTTCTTTAAAGCTTCATCGTTTGTTACAACGTCAAACGGTACGCCTAGAATTTCGGTTCTCATTTTAAGGCCTCCTTCTTTTAGTTATTAAACTACTTTACTTAATCCCAAAAAAGATGTAATATTACGAGAGCAATTAAATATGCCATTAATCTAAAACATATTATAACAACATAAGGTGCTAAAAATGATTAAAAAAATAACTGACCTAAAAATTACACTTGATATTTTTATTTGGCTTATACTTATGCTTATGGCGTCCTTTGCTTTAGGGCTTGCGTTATTTCTGATTCAGCCATATCTGGAACCGCAGCATGTTTACCTTTATTTTCATAAGTCCAACTATTTGGTTTATTTTCTTGGTAGTATGCCTATATTTTTGGCTATGGCAGTAATGCTGTTTCTAACCGGAAGCGGCGCTTTTTCAATGTGTTTCGTTGGGTTTATAGCAACTATGCTGGCTGTTGTAAACCGTTATAAGGTGTTTTTCAGGCAAGACCCTTTTAGACCTTTTGATATTTTGTTAAGTGGCGAGGTCTTTGTTATATCAAAGAACTTTAAGTTATCAACCTTTACTATTTTAGCATTATTTGTTTTGGTGTCAATACTAGGCTCTATAGCGATTATGGTAATGGTAAGGACAAAAAAGCAGCCTTTTTTAAACAGGGCTTTTTGTCTTGCCTTGACCTTGACGGCTGCTTTTTTATGCAATAAATATATATTCAGTAGCTATGAGATTAACAAAAGTTTGTTTATTGACGGCAATCAGTATAACCAGTTAAACATATATAACACAAAAGGGTTTTTATATAGCTTTATTTACGATTATAATACAAGCGTTATAAAAAAACCTGAGGGTTATAATCCTGCAGACGTTAAGCTTTTGGCGGACAAATATATGCAACAAGAATCACAACCTGCCGTAAAACCTCACGTTATAATGGTTTTAAGCGAGTCATTTTCTGAGATTCCAAATGATTCCAGATTTAGCTTTAAGGGTTATGAAAACCCAATATCCTTTTATAATACAATAAAGGACGATGCTTTAAATGGTTATATTGTAGTGCCTGGTTTTGGCGGCGGAACAGCGGATACGGAATTTAACATTTTTACGGGTATAAACACTAATGATTTTAGGGGTGTACCATACTCAAACCTACTTATAACAAAAACCTTTACGTCCGTAACCTCCGTATTTAACAGCTTTGGTTACGGAAATGTTGCGATACATCCGGGTTACGACTGGTTTTATAACCGCCGGAATGTTATGGGTTATTATGGCTTTGAAAAGTTTGTGGATATGTATGCTTTTGACCTGTCCGATTTTAAAGGCGCCTATTGCAGCGAAAAATCAACCATCCAAAAGGTTATTGAAGAGTTTGAGTTGCATAAGGCTAAAAATACGGATGCTCCGTTTTTAGACGTTTGCTTAACAATACAAAACCACGGGCCTTATACGGATAAGTATATGTCTGAAAAAAACTTTGAAACCGACCTTCCGCTATCGGAGGCGGATAAGTCGGATTTATACAACTATTTTGAGGGTTTAAAGGACTCGGATATGGGGCTTGAAACCCTTGTAAACTACTTTGACGCACTTAACGAACCGGCTGTTATACTATATTTCGGCGATCATCTGCCTTATTTGTCAAACGAGGCTTATAACATCATCATGGATGAAAGTTATGAACCGGGCAGTTATATGGCCAGCGTAAGATTAAACAGAACACCTTATATTATATGGCAAAACAAGGCGGCAAAACAGGCCGCTCCCTTTAAACAGGGCAACTTACAGGGCAAGGATATTTCTTCGTTTTACCTTGGCGCTTATTTGCTGGAGCTTTTGGGATATGATAATGCTTTTCCGTTTTTTAATTTTATCAATGAGTTAAAGCATAGTTACCCGGTTATAATCGGTGAACAGTATTATGATAACAGTTATAAGCAATACCTTTTATCAAATGTTTATAACGAGCAGATAGCAGCATATAAAAGCTGGGAATATTACAGGCTTTTTGACGAGTAAACCCATATAACCCCATCTTCTTAAAGGTTTAGGCTCCTTTTATCCTTCTCAGATAAAAAATGTCCGGCGGAAGGCAGCTTTCCTGCTCTGTAATATTCAATATCCTCACAAGGGGCGTTCTCCTTTAAAATAAGCCTTGTCATAACGCTGTTCTTTTTAAGGGTCAAGGCTTGAATACCCGACGAGCTTTTAGTCTGCTTAACCGGTACAAGGGATGTATTAAACAACATAGCCTTGTCCTTGTCACGTATTGCCAAAAGGTCGGTATCCTCGTTTATATGGCAGGCAAATACAAGTCTTGCCTTGTCAGAATAAGCATTAACCAGCCTTTTTCTGTTTACCTTTGTTGCGTAACCCGAAAGGGGGATCTTTGCAGCTTTGCCGTTTTCAAAGCCAAATATAAGATTTCCGCTATAATCTGTCGTTGAAGCAATAAAGACGATTTTTTCATCCTCTTTTAAGGACAACATGTTCGTAAGATATTCCCCCAAGGCCGATGCCTTGCAGTCGGTTATGTCGTAAGCCTTCATCTTATAAACGGCACATTTATCGGAAAAAAACAATATATCTGCTTTATTTGTGCTTTCCAGCTCTAAAACGATAAAGTCGTCGTCCTTTAGGTTTTGCTCTGAAGCCGATCGCAGCGACACAAGGGATATTTTTTTGAAATAGTTATGGTCGCTTAAAAACAGCTTAATACCATAATCCTCTATAAACAAATGCTCTGGGATTTCCTTTGCTTCTTCTTCGTATATAATTTCTGTTCGGCGGTTTGTGCCGTATTTTTTTGAAATGTCTTTAAGCTGTTTGCATATGAGGTTTTTTAAACCATCCTCACTAGATAAAAGAGCCGTAAGCTCGTTTATCTCACGGGTTAGGTTATCCAACTCGCCGATACGGTTTAAAATATATTGCTTGTTAAGGTTTCTTAGCTTTATTTCGGCCACATATTCCGCTTGCGGCTCGTCTATTAGGAAACCTGTCATAAGGTTAGGTATAACGAGGCTGTCGTCCTCTGTGCTCCTAATAATGGCTATAGCCTTGTCAATGTCTAAAAGTATTTGCTCAAGCCCTTTAAGCAGATGTAGCTTTTCTTGTTTTTTGCCTATATCGTACGTTATTTGCCGCTTTAAGCAACCTATGCGGAATTTTAGCCATTCTTCTAATATATCGGGCACAGAAAGGGTTCTCGGTTTGCCTTCAATTAAAAAATTAAAATTTGCCGACATTGAATCGCAAAGGGTTGTCATGTTAAAAAGCCTATGCATAAGAAGCTCCGGGTCTGCTCCCCGCTTAATGTCGATAGCGATTTTAAGCCCTTTAAGGTCGGTTTCGTCTCTGACAGCGTTTATTTCACGCAGTTTGTTTTGCTTAACAAGGGAAATGATTTTGTCGATTATAACCTCTACAGTTGTGCTGTAAGGTATTTCGTATATTTCTATGCAGCCGTTCTTTTTATCAAACCTGTATTTAGCGCGTATTTTAAAGCTACCTCTGCCGGTTTCGTAAATTGCTCTTATTTCGCTTTCGTTATAAAGAAGCTGGCCACCTGTTGAAAAATCCGGTGCAAGCAGAAACTTAGTCAAATCACAGTCTTTGGTTTTAATATACTGGATTGTGGCTTCGCAAACCTCTTTTAGATTAAAAGAGCATACTGAGCTTGCCATGCCGACAGCTATGCCATAATTTGGCGTAACAAGAAGGTTTGGAAACGTTGTCGGAAAAAGCGTCGGTTCTTTCATTGTGCCGTTATAGTTATCGGTAAAATCTACGGTGTCCTTATCAATGTTGTCGAAAAGCTCGGTACAGATAGAATCCAGCTTAACCTCCGTATAACGGCTGGCGGCGTAAGCCATATCTCTGGAATACTGTTTGCCGAAGTTGCCCTTTGAGTCGATAAACGGGTGTAAAAGGGCGTCATTACCTCTTGTCAGGCGGACAAGGGTTTCGTATATGGCGCCGTCGCCGTGGGGGTTAAGCCGCATAGTTTGGCCTACGACGTCGGCGGACTTTATCCGCCCGCCTGTTAATAAGCCCATTTTATACATAGTATATAAGAGCTTCCTATGGGCCGGCTTAAAGCCATCTATTTCAGGAATAGCACGGGATACTATAACGCTCATGGCATAGGGCATGTAGTTAAGCTCTAGGGTTTCTGTTATGTTCTGTTCCGTAAATGGGTGGACAGGCGGTTGCTTTTGTCCTTTTGACATTATACTACCTCGCTCGTATCAATGTATTTGTGTCCGAATTCTTCGATAAACTCCTTGCGGCCTTTTAAGTTGTCTCCTAAAAGCACCTCAAACATCTCTTTTGTTTTTATAGCATCAGCCGCTGTTACCTTAATTAGCTTTCTTGTTTCCGGGTTCATTGTCGTATGCCACATCATTTCAGGCTCATTTTCTCCAAGACCTTTTGAGCGCTGGATTTTACATTTGCCAAGTTTTGACGTTATATTATTTTTCTCGCTGTCGCTATAAGCGAAAAGCGTCTTTTTGCCTGCTGTGATTTCGTATAGAGGCGACTGGGCAATAAACACCTTTCCGGCGTCTATAAGAGACGGCACAAGCCTGTAGAGCATTGTCAGAATCAGGGTTCTTATCTGAAAGCCGTCTACGTCGGCGTCTGTGCAGATAATGATTTTGCTCCATCTTAAAGTCGTTATGTCAAAGGAGTTAAGCTCCTTGTTATGTTTGTTTTTTATTTCAACGCCGCAGCCAAGAACCCGCAGCAGGTCGGTTATAATATCGTTATTGAATATTTTCTCATAATCCGCCTTAAGGCAGTTAAGTATCTTTCCTCTGACGGGTATAATAGCCTGAAATTCGGCGTCTCGCCCCAGCTTACAGGCGCCTAGGGCAGAGTCACCCTCAACAATATAAAGCTCCCTTTGCTCCACGTCCTTAGACCGGCAGTTTACAAACTTTTCAACCCGGTTGTTTATATCCAACCCGCCGGTTAGCTTTTTCTTAATGCTTATTCGGGTTTTTTCAGCGGTTTCCCGGCTTCGCTTGTTAACAAGCATTTGAGCGGCTATTTTGTCCCCATCGGCCTTGTTTTCTATAAAATAAATTTCAAGCTGTTTCTTCAAAAACTCAGTCATGGATTCTTGAATAAACTTGTTTGTTATAGATTTTTTGGTTTGGTTTTCATAACTGGTTATTGTTGAAAAAGAGCTGGATATAAGTATAAGGCTATCGTCAATATCGTTAAAGTTAATTTTCTTTTCGTCCTTTTTATATAACCCTTGGTTCTTGATATAGCTGTCAATAGCCGAAAGAAAGGCCGATTTAACAGCCAAGGCCGGCGAACCGCCGTATTCTAAAAAGCTGGAATTATGATAATATTCAGTAACGCTTTTTTCGTTACTAAAGCAAAAGGCAACGGCTGCCTTTAGCTTATATTCGGGCTTATCCTCTCTGTCGCGCCCTCTTGCCTCGTGGGTTAAAAGAGTAGGGGATGTAAAGCTGCTGTCCGCCGCAAGCTCCTTTATATAATCGGCTATACCTTCCTTATAACAGAACGTTTCCGACGACATGGTTTCCTCATCGTAAAGCTCAAACAAAAGGCCGTCGTTAACTATGGCCTGCCTACGTAAAATCTCTCTGTAATAATCCGCCGGAACGTTAATATCCGTAAACACTTCTTTGTCCGGTTTCCATTTAATAATAGAGCCGGTTTCCTTTTCCTCAGTACGTTCTCTTAAAAGACCACCGACGTTCTCACCTTTTTCAAAATGCAAATCAAAGCGGTAGCCGTCTCTGTAGATTGTAACGTCCATGTATTCGGCGCTGTATTGGGTGGCGCAAAGGCCAAGGCCGTTAAGGCCAAGGCTATAGGAATAACTTTCCTCGTCGTTGTTTGAAAACTTGCCGCCGGCGTATAGCTCACAAAAAACAAGCTCCCAGTTATATTTGCCTTCGGCTTCGTTGTAGTCTACGGGAATACCCCGGCCTTTGTCTATAACCGTAACAGACATATCGCTGTGGCGTATAATTTTAATCTTATCGCCAAAACCTTCTCTCGCTTCGTCAATGCTGTTGGACAAAATTTCAAATATGGAATGTTCGCAGCCTTCAAGCCCGTCTGAACCGAATATGACAGAAGGCCGCTTGCGAACCCGGTCAGCCCCTTTAAGAGCGGTTATGCTGTCGTTATCGTATGTTTTTTTAGGTTTATTCATAACTATCTGATAAAACCTCTCTCTCAATAATTTCCCAAAGATTTTCCCTGCCGTCTTTAGTTTCGCTGGAGAAGGGAAGAACAATCGTGCTTTTTTCCAGCTCAAGCTCCTTGCGGATTATAGATATATTTTTCTGTAGCTGTGATTTTTTGATTTTATCGTATTTTGTTGCTACGATAATAACATTGTAGTTAAAATGCCGAATCCAGGCATACATTAGCTTGTCGTTTGTGGTTGGCTCATGGCGGATGTCTATAAGCAGAACGATACATTTAAGTGTTTTGCGCTTTAAAAGATATTCTTCTATCATAGAGCCCCATTTTTCAGACTGTGAGCGAGAAATCTTTGCATAACCGTAGCCGGGTAAATCCACAAAATACAACCTGTCCTCAACGTTATAGAAATTTATCGTTCGGGTTTTGCCCGGGTTTTTAGACATTCGGGCAATAGCCTTTCTGTTTACCATTGTGTTTATAAGGGACGATTTGCCTACGTTTGAGCGGCCGACAAAAGCAACCTCCGGCTTGCCATCTGCCGGATATTGGGCTAAGGAAACGCCTACAGCCGCCAGTGATACGTTTTTAACTTCCATACTAAGACCTCCTAATACAAGAACGTGTGCTGAAATACATCCTCCATATGCTTAGCCAGCACAAACTGAAGGCCCTCCTTTATCTCATCATCCATTTCCTTTAAATCACTTTCGTTTTCAAAAGGCAGTATAACCTTTTTATAACCGCCTGCTTTTGCGGCGATAACCTTTTCCTTTAAGCCGCCAATGGGTAAAACGCTGCCTCTTATTGTTATTTCTCCCGTCATGGCAACATCACTCATAACAGGCGTTTCCGTAAAAGCTGAAACAATAGCGGTTGCAACGGTTATTCCGGCGGAAGGGCCGTCCTTTGGAATGGAACCCTCCGGCACGTGAATATGAACGTCATAACGCTTGTAAAAATCCATATCCAGCTTAAACCGTTCGTAACCAGCACGAATATAACTCATGGCCACCTGGGCCGATTCCTTCATAACATCACCTAAATTACCCGTAAGCATAAACTTGCCTTCGCCACGAACGACGTTTACCTCTATGTCTAAAACATCGCCGCCTACAGGCGTCCACGCAAGGCCGTGGGCAAGACCAACTTCGCTGTCTTGCTGTTTTTTGGCTCTGAATTTACGCTTGCCTAGATAACTTTCTAAATTGTCCTCTGTTATAGTAACACTTACTATGCTTGTGTCAGTAAGCATTTCCTTAACGGCCTTCCGGCATATTTCACCTATAAGCCGCTCAAGCTGTCTTACACCGGCTTCCTTTGTATAACTTCGGATAATATCAAGTATAAGACTGTCGTCTAAGCGGACGTCGTCTTTTTCAAGACCATGTTTATACATTTGTTTTTCAAGCAAAAAACCTGTTGCTATTTTTAGTTTTTCATTTTCGGTATAAGCCGACAGCTTAATAATTTCAAGCCGATCCTTAAGAGCC
>CAZEYG010000046.1:0-9605 GCA_964516575.1 uncultured Defluviitaleaceae bacterium | reverse complement strand
AGACCTTTACCCGATTATGAAAGAGCTTTGCCGTCTTGTTTCCGCCTTTTTGACCATGTATGGTGAAGCAAAAAAAGAGCGCTCAATTGTTGATTTTAACGACCTGGAGACTTTTGCGGTTGATATTCTTTTAGATAAATCCTCCGGCAGACCTCTTCCCTCTCAAGCGGCTGTAGCATTCAGAGACAAGTATGAATATATTTTAATAGACGAGTATCAGGACAGCAACGGGATTCAAGAGCTTATACTGTCTGCAGTTTCAAGAGAAAACCCACCTAACCGCTTTATGGTTGGTGATATTAAACAAAGCATATACAAGTTCCGGCAGGCTATGCCCGAGCTTTTTATTAGTAAATACAAGGAATTTTCAGAAGCAGAGGGCGCTAAACAACAAAAGATTCATCTATCAAAAAACTTCCGCAGCCGGAAGATTGTTATAGACACAGTAAACTTTTTGTTTGAGCAGCTTATGAGCGAGGCAGTAGGGGATACCAACTACGGCGGCGCCGAATCCTTATACTACGGAGCGGATTTTAAGCCGCCCGAAAGCCCTCTTAATATAACCGGAAGCTCTGAAATAATTATTGTTTCCGCCGATACAGCCGATTCCGACGACGAAGAATACAACGATACGGATTTAGACGGTGAAACCACCTCTGAGCTTAAACAGCTTGCCAAAGCCGAGCTGGAAGCAAGGGCTGTAGGCTGCCGTATTAAGGAGCTTGTTTCCGGCGAAAACAGGCTTTTCGTATTCGACGGCAAAAAAGGCGGCTACAGGCCTTGCGCCTACAGCGATATTGTTTTAATCATGCGCTCAATATCAGAAGCCGGGCCCGTGTTTGCTAGGGAGCTTTCAGCCCTTGGTTTACCTGTTTTCACAAGCAGCGGAACGCCCTTTTTTGAGACATTGGAGATTATGACGGTTATGTCCTTTCTCCACATAATCGACAACCCGTTGCAGGATATTCATCTTATAACAACACTCTATTCGCCGGTTTATGGTTTGTCTGCCGACGAGCTTATAGAAATAAGAAATATGTCAAAAACCGGGTATTTATTTGATTGTGTTAAAAGTTATATAACCTTTGATGAAGCCAACCACCAAACGTTAGACAAGCTAAAGACCTTTATTACAGCTTTGTCACGCTGGCGTCATATGGCGGCCTTTATGCCTATAAGCCGCTTGATAGACCGGCTTTACGATGAAACCGGCTACTTTAACTACGCCGGGCTTATGCCCGCCGGAAAATTACGTCAGGTCAACCTTTTAAACCTTAAGGAACGTGCGGCGGCTTATGAAAAAACCAGCTACAAGGGGCTTTTTAATTTTGTAAAATATGTGGAGAAGCTACAAAAATCCGGCGATGATTCATCTGACGCTAAGATTTTTTCAGAAAACGACAACATTATCCGCCTTATGACTATCCACAAAAGTAAGGGGCTTGAATTCCCCGTTGTGTTCGTAAGTATGCTGGGTAAAAAATTTAATACACAAGACGAGGTCAAAAACCTTCTTTTGCATAGAGAGCTGGGCTTTGGTACAAAATACGTAAACCTTAATAACCGTACCAAAACAGCAACAATTCCACAAATAGCTATCGCAAAAAAAATCCGCTGGGAAAACATGTCCGAGGAGCTTAGAAACCTGTATGTGGCTTTAACTAGGGCGAAGGAAAAGCTGATTTTAACCGGTGTTGTATCAAACATTGAAAAAAAGCTGGATAAATGGAGCCGGTTTGTGGACAGGCAGGAAACTAAGCTGCCGCCCCATTATATGTTAAGAGCCGCCAGCTTTTTGGATTGGATAATGCCCGCCGCTTTCAGGCACAGCAGCTTTAACAAAGGGCCGCAACAGTTTTTGAAGGAAGGGGCAAACGATTATTTATTTAACCATGACGTTAATATGCAGCTTCAAATTTATTCCGCTGATTGTATACTCGATAAATACGCCGCCTTGTAGTTAGGCAAAGAAAACAATCAGAACCAAAGTATAAACCTTGGGCACGATTAGCAGTGGAGTAGGTTACTTAACGAAAAGTTAAGCTGGACGTATCCTTATATTACGGAATGTAAAATACCCACAAAACTTTCTATTTCTGAAATAAAGCGGTATCACCAGGCAAAACTTATTCCAAACGCCGGTGAGCCTAGCGGCGTTATAATAAACCGGCTGCCTTCCTTTATTACGGGTAAAACGGATTTATCCCCTGCTGAGCTGGGCACGGCTATCCATACCGTTATGGAGCATTTAGACGTATCTATCCATAACTCGGCGGCTCAAATAAAGGCATTAATAAGCGGCCTTTTGGCCAAAAATATGCTTAGCCCTGAAGGAGCTGAAAGTATTCCGGAGGATAAGATACTGACCTTTGTGCAATCTAAGGTGGCCGAAAGGATGCGCTTGTCCGAGGGATTAAAACGTGAAGTGCCTTTTGTCGCCGGGTTTACGCCTTATGAAATATACTGCGACGAGGTTTATAAGGAAAATACCGCTGTAATACTCGTTCACGGAATAATCGACTGCTTCTTTTACGAGGACGGTCAAGGGGTTATTGTTGACTATAAGTCCGACAAAATAACGCCAAAAAACACTGTTCAACTTATTAAGGATAAATACGCCCTGCAATTAAAAATATACCGCAAAAGCTTAGAACGCAGCAGCGGCTTAAAGGTCAAGGAATGTATTTTATACCTTTTTGATATAGACGACTTTATTGTATTATAAACAAAACAAACAAAATAACAAAACAAAAAACGGAGGGTCTTATGCTTAAACGGTTTTATCCCGACGAATATGTGGACTCGATTTTTCATATTGATTATGACAGTTTATACGTCAGAGGGATTCGCAACATTATATTCGATATCGACAATACCCTTGTGCCATATACGGTTAAGGCGCCTACGGAAAAAATCACCGGCTTGTTTAAACGGCTAAAGGATCGAGGGTTCGGCGTTTGCCTTTTGTCCAACAACAACAAGCGTCGGGTGACGTTATTCGCCGAAAAAGCCGGATTGCCTTATGTCTACCGTGCAAGTAAGCCGTGGTCAAAGGGCATTAAAAAAGCGCTTACCTTTGTTTCCGGCTCAAAGGCTAATACGACTCTTGTAGGGGATCAGATTTTTACCGACGTATGGTGTGGCAACAGACAGGGGCTTTATACCATTCTCGTAAAACCAGTTTCCATAACCGACGAGCTAACGGTTAGAATCAAAAGAGGTTTGGAAAGACTTGTAATAAATAACTACCTAAGGCAGGTTATGAAAAATGACGGTTGATAATATTAACGGAATGACAAAAACCCTTGGGGTTATCGGTAATCCCATAAGCCATACCTTTTCTCCGGTAATACACAACACTATTGCAAAAAAGCTGGGGCATAACCTTTGTTATCTGCCCTTTAACGTTTCGGAAAACGGCTTGGAGGATGCCCTTAAAGGCGCCTTTCAGCTTGGAATCCAGGGGCTTAACGTTACAATCCCCTATAAGCAGGCGGTTATGCCTTATCTTAATGGGCTTGACCAGGGCGCAAAAAGAATAGGTGCAGTTAACACCCTGAAACGAACAGATTTCGGTTACGAGGGTTACAACACAGATTATACCGGCCTTGTCCGAACGCTGAAACGTTATAGTATTAATGTATCGGGCCAAAACGTCGTGCTTTTCGGAGCCGGTGGAAGCTCCTACGCTGCCGCTGTCGCTTTGGCGGAACTTGGAGTCGAAAAATTAATTATTATAAATAGGACAATTAGTAATGCGAATATGCTTGCAGGGAATATTAAAAAATATTATAATATAAATATTACTATAGGGAAGGAATGCGTAAAGGAACTTATTAAAGACGTATCGGTTATGGTTCAGACTACGTCGCTGGGTTTTGGCGCGCAAAAGGAGCTTTCGCCCGTAGGTGATCCGGCGTTTTTTGCCGGGGTCAAAACTGCTGTGGATTTTATCTATTCGCCTTGGGAATCAAAGTTTTTAAAAGACGCCGCGGCAAACGGTGCAGCCGCTGTTAACGGCTTTGACATTCTTATTTACCAGGCAGTCGCCGCCTATGAAATTTTTAACGGCGTAGAGCTTAGCGATAGGTTTGCTGAAGAGCTTTTAAGCGAGCTTAAACAATATTACGTGGCAAATCTGTTATAATTAAAGGAGGATTTTTATGCAAACAATTAAAAACTATATGGAGGATTGCGTAGACGATTTAATTGTGCCTGTGCTAAAGCGGATGGGCTGCTGCACTTGTGAATCTTGCATATACGACGTTAAGGCTATTGCTTTAAATGCCTTACCCCCCAAATATGTGGTAACAAAAAAAGGACATTTCTACACTAAGCTGTCGGCGCTTCAAAGCCAGTTTGAGGTAGATATTATTGCAGCTATTTCAAAAGCAGCAGAATTTGTCAGCAGAAGCCCACGCCATGAAAACTACGTTGACGAATTGTAGCTCTATTGCCCTTATTGGGTTTATGTGCGCCGGCAAAACCTCTTGCGGGAAAAAGACAGCAAAGGCGCTGGGTTATTCCTTTATTGACTCCGACGGTTTTATTGAAGAAAAACACGGCTTGAGTATTCAAGAAATTTTTAGCCGTTACGGCGAGAGCCACTTTAGACAGCTTGAGGCAGAATGCATAAAGGAAATATGCGGTGTTGAAAAAACCGTTATTTCCCTAGGCGGCGGGGCGGTTAAAAACCCCCAAACCATGAGCTTTATAAAGCAGCGTTGTTTAGTTTTGTTTCTTAACGCCGACGCCCATAAAATATACGAAAACTACAAAAAAAGCGGAGTCGTACGGCCTTTGCTTCAAACCGATGACGTGAGAGCTACTATTAGCCAGCTTTTAGCAGAAAGAATCCCCCTTTATACTAAATACGCCGATGTTTCCATTGATGTTACAGATTTTGACCTAAGTGAATCGGTCAGCCTTATACTAAGCCATTTAAGGGGTAAGGTTTTATGAAAAAAATCGCCGTTATTAACGGACCGAACCTTAATTTTTTAGGTATACGTGAAAAAGGCATATACGGCAGCGAAAACCTGGACGAAATAAACGGCGCTGTTGCCGAAAAATGCCGCTTACTTCAAATTGAGCCGGAGTTTTTCCAGTCTAATTGTGAAGGGCAAATAATAGATTTTATTCAGAGGTTCTATATAAACAACCTTGATATTAAAGACTCCTTAGGTATTATCATAAACCCCGGAGCATTTACCCACTACAGCTATGCTATCCGGGACGCAATAACTTCCGTTTCAATTCCGGCTTTGGAGGTTCATATTTCAAACGTCCACGCCAGAGAGGAGTTTAGAAGCCGTTCTGTTATCGCCCCTGTTTGTCTCGGGCAAATATGCGGCTTAGGTTTGTATTCTTATTTGCTGGCCGTGGAATACTTTAAGTAGGGTGCAATATGAAAAAACCAGAAACAGAAAGTATCCGGCTTGAAAACCTTCTCATTTACGAAAAACAATGTATGGAGAATGGTTATCATCTTATCGCCGGGGTGGACGAAGCTGGCAGAGGCCCTCTTGCCGGGCCTGTTGTTGCGGCGGCGGTTATACTTCCGCCGCTTTGCAAGATAGAAGGCGTTAACGACTCCAAAAAGCTGTCCCCTAAAAAACGCCGGTTCCTTTATGACGAAATAAAAAACAAAGCTCTTTGTGTTTCGGTTGGTGTTTGTGACAATGAGCTTATAGACAGAATTAATATTTTGCAGGCGGCTCTTTGCGCTATGGGTAATGCCGTAAAAGGCCTCCCTGCAAAGCCGGATTTTGTCTTAGTCGACGGAAACAAAAGCATTCCCGGTCTTAATATTCCTCAGCTTCCTGTCGTTAATGCCGACGGCAAAAGCATGTCTGTTGCTGCCGCAAGTATAATCGCTAAGGTAACAAGGGACAATATAATGGAGGATTACGAGTCTGCTTACCCGGCATACGGCTTTGCAAAACACAAGGGCTACGGCACAAAAGAGCACATAACCGTATTAAGGCAAAAGGGCCCGTGTCCGATACATAGAGCCAGCTTTATTAAGGAAATAATATTATAATATTGCTGCATCAGTCTGTATTTGTTAAGGTGGACGGACATGAGCAAAAAAAGATTTTCAGAGCTTATTAAGGGCGATAGGTTTATCGCATTTGTTAAAGACATAAGACCCGACATGGTTTTGATAGAGCTTGAAAACGGCGAAACGGTTACGGCGAGAAGTCTTGTTTTACCCGAGGCCAGAATAGGAGAGCACGCAATATTTAACGTTAAGGACAACATTAACGGCCAAATACTTCTTGAAATGGTGAAGGATTCGGAAAATATTACGGACGGTGACAGCCTTATAACAGCAAGGCAAAAAAGGCGCTCTTTTGATATGAGGGTTTAGTTATGGATAAAAACAATGCTGAAAACGAGCTGCAAAAGGTTGTAGCTATAAAATACAACCCAGCGGATATTGCCCCTAAGGTTGTCGCTAAAGGCGCCGGATACGTAGCCGGGCGCATACTTGACCGGGCGGCTCAAAATAAGATTCCTATTTATAAAGATGCGGCTTTAGTTAAAGAGCTGTCAAAAATTGAGCTGGGTAATAATATCCCGCCGGAGCTTTATGAGGTTGTGGCTCAGGTGTTAATATTCATAAGTGACCTTGATAAGCTGGCAACCTACAGAGAAAAAGGCCAAAGCCTGTAGATATGAGGTGTTACTATGTCAGGATTAAACGTTAAAACAGGCCGCATAGGCGAACATAGAGCTGTTGACTTTCTTAAAACAAACAAATACCATATCATGGAAACAAACTACAAATGCCCTTACGGCGAAATAGATATTATCGCCAAAGCAGGTGATGTTGTTGCGTTTATCGAGGTTAAAGCCAGAAAATCACTAAAATTCGGTAATCCACGAGACAACGTAGGTTTTAAAAAGCAACAGCATCTTAAAAAGGCCGCCGGATACTTTACCGCTGATAAAAACGTTTTTGATACAAACCTACGCTTTGACGTTATTGAGGTTTTGCAGCTTGCAGGTAATACCTTTACAGAAATAAACCATATCCAAAACGCTTTTATATAATAACTTACACAAAGGAAAACAAAATGGATAACATTATAATTAAAATTGAAAAAAACTCTATAGCCGAAGAGCTTGGTATTGAGCCGGGTGACGTTCTTGAATCAATAAACAGCCAGCCGGTAACCGACGTTTTCGACTACAGATTTATTATACAAAACGAATATATTAAGCTGGGTATTAAAAAGAAATCCGGCCAGGTTGCCGTATATGAAATCGAAAAGGACGAGGCCTGTGATTTAGGCATAGTATTTGAAAGTGGACTTATGGACAAGGCTAAAAGCTGCGCTAATAAGTGCATTTTTTGTTTCATAGACCAGCTTCCGAAAAACATGCGTCAAACGTTGTATTTTAAGGACGACGACAGCCGTCTGTCCTTTTTGTCAGGTAACTACGTCACCCTTACGAACATGTCTGAGGTCGATTTAGACAGAATAATCTACTACCATCTTTCGCCCATAAACATTTCAATTCATACAACCGACCCGGAGCTTAGAGTCTTTATGTTAAAAAACCCTAAAGCAGCTAATGTTTTGGAGCAAATGGAGCGCCTTAACTCAGCCGGGATACAAATGAACTTTCAGATTGTTCTAGTTAAAGGCGTAAACGACAAGGAGCGCCTTGACAAAACTATCGCCGATTTGGTTAAATATATTGACAAACAGGCCAGCCTATCCGTTGTGCCTGTTGGTATAACGAAACACCGTGACGGCCTTTTCCTTATGGAGCCCTTTACAAAGGAAGATTGTATAAGTATTATAAAGCAGGTTGAAGGCTGGCAGCGAAAGTTTTTATCGGAGTTTAAGACAAGGTTTGTTTACGCTGCCGACGAGCTTTATATAAAAGGCGGATTAACTATTCCAAACTACGAGGCTTATGAGGATTTTCCTCAAATAGAAAACGGCGTTGGTATGATAGCTCTTATGGCTTTTGAATTTACAAGCGCTATTAAAAAGATAAAAATCAAAGCAAAAAAGAAACACATTTCTGTTGTAACGTCAATTGGAGCCTTTGACTTTATTAATGGCTTGGCGGGTAAGCTGAAAAGGAAATTTGCCGGCCTTGAAATAACCGTATACGCCGTGGAAAACAACTTTTTTGGCGAACATGTCACAGTATCCGGTCTGTTAACCGGAGGTGACATAATAAACCAGCTAAAAGACAAGTCTTTGGGTGATTTGCTCTTAATCCCTGCGAATTGTCTTCGTGCGGATACAACCGTCTTGCTGGACGACATTACAATAGAACAAATGGAAGCTAGGCTTAACGTTAAAATCAAGCCTGTAAAAATAAACGGACGTAACTTTATCGAAGCCGTTATATTGTAGTACTAATTCTGTAACACAAAATCTGTAACACAAAATATGTAACACCAAAAGAAAGGAGCAACAAAATGGCGAAGCCCATAGTAGCAATCGTCGGGCGGCCAAACGTAGGCAAGTCCACATTATTCAACAGAATAGCCGGCGCAAGAATAAGTATTGTTGAGGATACACCCGGCGTCACAAGAGACAGGATTTACGCCGACGCCGACTGGCTCAAGTTTAACTTTACCCTTATAGACACCGGTGGCCTTGACCCCGGCTCCGACGACATTATTCTAAAGCAAATGTACGCTCAAGCCGAAATCGCAATAGATACGGCAGACGTTATAATTTTTTTGGTAGATGTTAAAACCGGCGTAATAGAGGATGACCAAAACGTGGCGGCTCTTTTACGTAAGGCTAAAAAACCTATTGTGCTTGTGGTTAACAAGGTTGACGACATGCGAAAGGAAAACATGGACATCTACGAGTTTTATTCCCTAGGCCTTGGTACGCCGATTCCCATATCCGCCGGTCAAGCTCTTGGCCTTGGGGATATGCTGGACGAGGTTGTGGCTCATTTCCCTCCCGGCTTAGAGAACGAGGAAGAGGATGACGTTATTAAGGTTGCCGTCGTAGGTAAACCTAACGTAGGTAAGTCGTCTCTTATAAACAAAATTTTAGGTGAGGAACGGGTTATAGTAAGCCCAATCCCCGGTACAACAAGAGACGCTATAGACACGTTTTTTGAAAAGGACGGCCAAAAGTTTGTTTTTATTGATACGGCCGGAATGCGTAAAAAAAGCAAAATAAAAGAAAGCATAGAGCGGTACAGCATAGTCCGTGCCATTGCGGCTATTGAGCGGGCTAACGTCTGCATTCTCCTTATAAACGCCGAGGAAGGTATATCCGAGCAGGACATAAAAATCGCCGGTATCGCCCATGAAGCGGGTAAGGCAGCTATAATCGCCGTCAACAAATGGGACGTCATTGAAAAAGACACAAACACAATCAAAAAGTTTGAAAAAGACATCCGAAACAATCTTAGCTACATGCAATATGCGCCTATGATGTTTATTTCTGCATTAACCGGCCAGCGTGTAACTAAGCTGTTCGATACGATAACAGCCGTTTGCCAAAACGCAACCCACCGGGTTTCAACGGGTCTGTTAAACGACGTACTCATAGAGGCTATGGCTATGAACCAGCCGCCGTCGGACAAAGGCAAACAGCTAAGGATTTATT
>CAZEYG010000045.1:0-9780 GCA_964516575.1 uncultured Defluviitaleaceae bacterium | reverse complement strand
CCACTAAATTTGCCTTCTTATCTCTTATATTGCGGAGATATTAAACAGGCTCTAAGAAGCAAGGGGTTGGTTGAGTAATGAGGTTTTTTAATGTTTTCTTTATAACAAGGCTAAAGCTGTTTTTTACGCCTTCATTTATTGCTGCCCTCTGTATATTCATGCTTGGGATTTTTTGTGCTTTAAACGTTTTATCCGCCGAAGACTCTATGAAAATACGTATAGGCGTTTTAAACGGAAGCAGCAAAGAAGAACAGCTTATAATCAAATACCTGACAGACTATATGGGCAAAAGCGGTGAGGTTGTATTGTTTGCAAGGCAAGATGAGCTTGTAAAAAGCGTTATGCGCCGGAGTGTAGACTGCGGATTTATTGCTTCCGAAGGTTTTGGTAGTAATGGTATTGAGCTGATTAAAACAAACCTTACGGCGTCGGATCAGGTTGTGGGTCTGATTGTATCGTCGGCGGTTATACAAAATATGTCAGGCCAGCTTGGTTATAGCGTTTTAAAGGATTATTTTAATAAACAGGAAAAAGAGAGAATTATAAGCGCTATTCAAAATTCATCCGATGAATACATAAAAGACGGGCCGCTTATGGAAATAATATATGAGACAATGAAAAGCTCAAAAGCTGGCGGAGCTGATGTTAAAGTTAAAATTCTTGAGGATATGGCGGCATGGCTCATAATTATTCTTACGGCAGTAATGTCTATGCTTTATTCAATGAAGCTGGCTGAGGAAAGGTCAACGAGTATTTACGGCAAAATACAAGCCTCGGCCATAGGCGCAAGGCGGTATATGCTGTATAATATAATGTTTTTGTTTGTGGTTAATATTCTGTGTTCAGTAAGCACTCTTTTTATTTTTAACAGCTTGTTTGGTTTCTACAGCACGGGAAATATATTTATTGTTTCTCTTATAAGCTCCATCACTGCTACCGCTTTAGGCGCCGCTTTTGGAAGCGTCCTTGCACCTCAATATTTCCCTGCTGCAACGGCAGGGGTTGTAATAACCTTGCTCTTAACCGGAGTATGGTGGATTGCGCTTAGATAAAACCTTACTGTATAATTCTGTTGGGAACAAACAATGAAATATCCCAGTCACAATTTCCTTCTATCATTTGAGCAACCCTCTGCCCGATAGCGGGGGCAGTTGAAAATGCGCCTTTAAACCCAGCGGCTGTCAGCATGTTTTCGGCATCACCGCAAAAGCCGAAGTAAGGATAACCGTCCTTACAAAAGGGTGTCATAGCGGCCCAGGTTCGGACAATTTCAAGGCTTGAAAGGGACGGGTAATATGATAAGAACCTTCTAGCTAAAAGGCTAAGCCCTTGAGGTGATACGTCTTTATTATCAAGGGAACTTTCTTCTGTTATTTGCGATATTAGAATACTGCCGTTTTCTCCTTGGGTTATACCTACTGAAATATGTCTGCCGCCGCCAAATTTAAGCCTGGTGGATGTTAAAAAACCGCCATCAATAATCGGCGTTTTGAGTATTCTGGCGATAGGGTGGGAAACGAAGGCAGTTCCTCTGTTGCTCCTGATGTCGATATTAACCCCGGCTAGCTTGCCGATTTCGCCTGCCCAAGAGCCGCCTGCATTTATTACAAAGCTGCATTTTATTTTCTCGCCGCCGGTTATGACTGATGTTATTTTTGCCCCTTCTTTTTCAAATGCTGTTACAGGAGTATTTGTATATATTCTTACGCCCAGCGCTTTTGCAAGGTCAAAGATAGCAAGAGTAACTTCAAAGGGGTTTAAAGTGCCGTCAAAGGGGCTGTGAACTACCGCACGGACAGCGTTTGCGTTAAGCAACGGCACATTTTTTTCTATTTCAATGCCTTCTAATATTTTTGTCGGTACGCCTTGTTCGTTTAGTACAGCACACTTCTTTTTCGCCTCTAAATACTGTTCATCGTCCGTAAGTATAGTAAAGCCGCCATTTGGCATATAACAAAAGGTTTTTTCGGCTAATACTTCTTCGTAAATTTTCATTGAGCTGATAGCCAGCTCTAAGTGCCACCGATCGCTTCTATCTATAAAGGAAGTGTTTCCTAAATTACCACCTGACGCGCCTCCTGCAAGGTTTCCTTTTTCAACAACTATAACCTTATAACCATTTTTAGCCAAAAAGTAACTGGAAAACGCTCCTAAAATCCCGCCTCCGATTACAACTACATCCGCACTATTCAATCAGTCTCATCCTTTAGCCATTAATACAATAAAATCAATTAATACTCCGCTGTCTTGGAGTCAGAGTAATATCTACGTTTTATTTTATTATTTTGGCTTGATTTTGTCAATTATTCAATAGATAGGAAACGCTGTATTTACGCTGTAAGCAATTTTCAAACATAATGTCAAGGGTAATTCTAATCAAAAAACTTACAAACTTCCATAGTAGAAACGTTAAATTATTTATGACTGTTTAAGCGTATATTTTTAATGCCTTGGGAAATGATTTTATGTATATTCAAAACTTCTGGCTTTGGAGAGATGCTTCATGAATAACAACAAGGTGGAAATATGTGGCGTTAATACGGCTAAGCTGCCGGTTTTAAAAGGAGAGGAAAAACGACAGCTTTTTGAAAAAATATTACAGGGAGATACCGAGGCAAGAGAAAAATATATATACGGAAATTTAAGACTTGTACTTAGCATTATTAGAAGATTTAATAACAGAGGCGAATATGTTGACGATATTTTTCAGGTAGGTTGCATAGGTTTAATCAAAGCAATCGATAACTTTGATGTCAATCAGGGTGTGCAGTTTAGTACTTATGCCGTACCTATGATCATCGGCGAGATTCGCAGATACTTACGTGATAACAACTCAATTCGGGTTAGCCGCTCTTTGAGGGATATTGCATATAAGGCTTTGCAGGTTAAGGAACAACTAACAAACGCTAATTCTAAAGAACCAACTATAGAAGAAATCGCAAAGGAGCTTGAGCTTCCTAAGGAAGATGTGCTTTTTGCTCTTGACGCAATACAAGACCCAATATCCTTGTTTGACCCTGTTTATCATGACGGCAGTGATGCGATATTTGTTATGGATCAGGTAAGCGACGAGAAAAATTCAGATAGCAAATGGCTTGAAAATTTGTCCCTATCGGAAGCGTTAAAACGGCTTAACGAACGGGAAAAACATATATTGAACCTGAGATTTTTTGAAGGCAAGACGCAAATGGAAGTTGCTGAAGAAATTGGAATTTCCCAGGCTCAGGTTTCACGGCTTGAAAAATCGGCGTTAAAAAATATGAAAAAACATGTAACATAAAAATTTAACAGAACTAATTGAAATAAATTCCGTCTAATGTATTATAATTATAAAATAATAAATTAGGCGGGTGAGTATCATGAAAAATAATTTAAATAAAACGGCATCTTTAATTATTGCATTATTGGGGATTTTGTTTTCGGTTGCATACATTTCACCTAAGATAAGCGTA
The DNA here is from genome assembly GCA_964516575.1 of uncultured Defluviitaleaceae bacterium. Classification (GTDB taxonomy): domain Bacteria; phylum Bacillota; class Clostridia; order Lachnospirales; family WRBF01; genus CAZEYG01. The sequence continues at coordinate 6,328 of CAZEYG010000045.1, read as the reverse complement.
GCAAACACAGAAAACACGTTGCCCGGCATAACGAAGGATGCCGTTATTATTTGTATCGACAGCGTGTGGGCTTTGGTAAATGGCAATAAGATAAATATTTATAACAACAAGCCGGGAATCACACCTGTGCTTGTTGAAAACAAAACATATGCCCCGGTTAGTTTTTTGATTGACCATTTGGGTATGAATAAAAATGAAATAAAGCAAAATGTAACAATAAAAAGCATTAACGGAATAGATTACGCTTCCGTCCGCATGGCGGCTGAGACGCTGAATAAGGAAATATTCTATGATAACGGGCTTATTGTAATCAGTCAAAAAAACATGCTGGACAGCAAAAAGGATAGAGCTATAATTGACCAAGTTGCTTCCGAGCTAAGTGCTTTGCCGGTTATTGGCTCCGCCGGTAATCTTATAAAGCTAATAGGCAAGCCGAAAAGTCAAGACACCTTTATGCTTTCTAAAGGGATGCCCAGTGATTCTGTGCTTGAAAGTACTTCTGATTTTGCCGCTGGTGCTCCTGCAGCCTCTTCTGAGCCAGTGCTGGCATATCAAGCGGCTGATTCTGCCCGTAATGAGACGGCCTCTACAACGGGCGAAACAGACTATTCAAAGACGAATGTTCAGGTTCAGGGGGTTGATGAGGGCGACATAATTAAAACAGACGGACAGTATATTTATTATGTAAGGGATAAAAGCATATCTGTTGTAAAGGCAAAACCTGCCTCTGATATGAAGCTGGAATATACAATAAACTTAGACGATGAATACTCATTCATACACGAAATATATCAGGACGGCGACAATCTGGTAGTAATAAGTAACGGCAGCAGAGACATGATAGTATCTAATAACAGACCGGGTCTTTATTTTGGATATTTGCATAGTTACTCAACAAACGTCAGCATATACGATATTAGCGATAAAACCAATATAAAAAAGGTAAGAGAGCTGGCTACCGAAGGAGAGTATGTTTCGTCTCGGAAAATTGGCTCGTCGGTGTATTTAGTATCAAGCAACCCTGTTTATAACCTAATAAACGGCGATACTTATGTTAAACCGTCATACAAAGACACTGCCATAAAGGATTCTTTTATTAATATAGAATACGATAAAATCCACTATTTCCCCCATATGAACAATCAGACATATACAACAATAATGGGCTTTATGTTGGATAAACCGGAGCAAGAGGCTTCAATAAGCACCTTTTTAGGCGGCGGTGATAATATTTATGTTTCAAATGATAATATGTATATTGCTACGATGTCTGACTATAACAACGCTGTTCCGCTAAACAACAGCTCTTTATCATCTGCTAAGATTAGGGGTTCTTATTACGACAGGAAAACAACCGTATATAAATTCGCTCTTAAAAACGGCGAAGCGACTCTTAAAAGCAAAGGACAGGCAGACGGAAACATACTTAACCAGTTTTCTATGGATGAGTACAACGGCAATTTACGTATAGCCACAACATCCTATGACGATAGAAGTGAGCAGCGAAATAATCTGTATGTCTTTAACGGCGACATGAGGATAATAGGTAAAATCGAAAACATTGCTCCAGGAGAAAGGATTTATTCAACACGGTTTATGGGCGACAGAGGGTATATGGTAACGTTCAAAACGGTAGATCCATTGTTTGCCATAGACCTTAAAGACCCATACAACCCTGTAATACTTGGTGCCTTAAAAATCCCCGGTTATAGCGACTACCTTCATCCATACGACGAAAACTATCTTATAGGCTTTGGTAAGGATACTACTGTTGTAAAAGGTAATGCTTATTATAAAGGCATGAAAATATCCATGTTTGACGTAACAGACGTTACAAACCCGAAAGAGCTGTTTGTTGAAATAATCGGGGACAGAGGTACAGACTCGGAGGTTTTAAACAATCATAGAGCGCTTCTGTTTTCAAAGGAAAAAAATCTTTTAGCCTTCCCTGTTGGGGTTTATACTGTTCTGCCTGAAGAAAAAAACAATGAGCTTTCTTACGGAGTATTTGATTTTCAAGGTGCTTATGTGTATAATATTGATATGAGCAAAGGCTTTAATCTTGTTGGAAAATTAACCCACCTAGACAAAGCGGACAATCTAAAAGCCGGCATGTATGACGGGGATTACAGCAAATATATTAGGCGGCTCTTATACATCGGCGACGATTTATATACTTTATCAAACTCAATGATTAAAGCTAATTCCTTAAAGGATTTAAGCGAAAAGGGCAGTGTCAAGCTGGATTAAAGGACAGATAAATATGCGGCTGAATTATATTTTTGGCGGCGCTGGGACAGGCAAAACAAGACTTTGCCTGTCCCAAATATTAAGCGCCATAAACGACGGCTCAAAGGATACCCCGATAATATACATTGTTCCGGAGCAATTTTCCCTTCAAGCGGAAAAGAGTATTGTTTTAATGTGCGGCCAAAGGGCTACCATTCGGGCACAAGTCCTAAGCTTTGAACGTCTAGCTTATCACATATATGCCAAAAGCGGCGGCGCAGGTGGCAAGGTCTTAGAGGATTCGGGCAAAAACATGCTGCTTAGGAAAATTGTTTTAGAGCTAAGGGACGAGCTGTTATTTTTTTGTAAAGCGGCTGATAAGGAAGGGTTCTTGGATAACTTGTCCCAGGCTGTTACAGAGCTTTACAGATACGACATAACAACAGAAGCCTTAGAGCAACTTCTTCAAAAGGTTGGGCAAGACTCCCTTTACATAAAACTTTGCGACATATTGAAAATATACACTAAATACAAACAATACACAGTTGAAAAATACATAACCGCTGATTCATTACTTCAGCTTTTGCCGGATAAAATAGACAGCTCGGAATTTCTAAATAACGCCGACGTTTGGTTTGACGGTTTTAATGGCTTTACGCCTCAGGAATATAAGATTATTGAGCATACATTAAAAAAAGCAGGTACAGTTACGTTTTCTATGACGGTTAACAGCGGTAGAACAAATTATGACGGCTTAAAACAAACAGACCCTTTTTTTGAGACAAAAAACACTGTAAACAAGCTAACAGCAATTGCAGGTAAAATACAGGCACAAATTAACAAGCCTGTATTTTTACAGGAAAATTACAGGCATGTTATAAAACCAGGGCTGAAATTTTTCGTTGAAAACTACTTTTCGTATTCATCAGAAAAATATGCTGAAATAGATTGCGGTATATCTGTTTTCAGATGTTCAAATAAATATTCTGAGGTTTCTGTTGCGGCAAAGAAAATAATTGAGCTATTAAGAGAGTTTGGCTACAGGTTTTGCGATATTGCAGTAGTATCTGCTACGGTGGATGATTATGAAGGGGTTATTGATTCGGTGTTTAATGAATATGGGATACCGTATTTCTCCGACCAAAAAACTGACATTCTGTCTCATCCGCTGGCGGAGCTTGTTCGTTCGGCTGTTGATATTATTGCGTTCAACTGGCAGTATGAAGCCGTTTTTAGGTTTTTAAAAACCGGGCTTGTTGGCTTTAGCCGGGAGGAGGCTGATTTGCTCGAAAACTATGCTGTTGCATACGGCATAAAGGGTTACAAATGGAATCTGCCGTCATGGGAACATGGCTTTGGCGAAGGCGGTTTTTTAAAGGAGCAAATACTTGACTTAAAAAACAGGTTGATAAACAGCTTGTTGCCTTTATTAAATCTGTCTGGCAAAAAGAATAGTGTAGTTGAATACTGCCGGTCAATATATAATATGCTTATTAACCTTGACGTAATTAATACCCTAGAAGGCTGGCAGAATAACAATGATACCTTTGACAGCACCCTTTTAACTGTACAGCACGGCCAAATATGGAATAAGGTATGTCAGCTCTTTGAAAAGATGGTTGAAATTCTAGGTGATGAGCAAATATCAAAAAAAGAGTTTGTTAAGGTGTTGGAGGCGGGCTTTAAAGCTGTTGATATGGGGGTTATTCCGCCTTCCGCCGACCAGGTTATAGTCGGAGATATTGAGCGAACAAGGCTTCCGAACATAAAGGCTTTGTTTGTATTAGGCGCAAATGACGGTGTTTTGCCTAGAGTAAAGGATGACAGCGGCTTATTTACAGACGACGAGCGAAACAACCTTCTTAGCTTTGGTCTTGAGCTTGCGCCGGACAGCAGCAGAAAAACAGCAGAGGACCAATTCTTAATATACAGCGCTGTTGCAAAGGCAAGCCAGGAGTTATTCTTTACATACTCAACAGGGAATTTGGACGGCAAAGCGCTAAGGCCGTCAAATGTTATATCAAAAATAAAGAACATGTTTCCTTATATTATTGAGGTTCAGGATGAGGCTTTGGATTTTATAACACTTCCTAAGCCTATGTTTAATGAATTTGGTGCCGCTCTTCGGGATATTATAAAAAACAACGAATCGACGGGTTTTAGTAAGGCTTTTTATGAGTGGTGCAAAAAAGACGCCTGCTATAGCGGAAGACTTAATAAAATGGAGCAAATTATAAATGAAAGCGGACGAGAGGTAAGGTTAAGAGCCGAAAACATACAAAGGCTTTATGGGAAAGAAATCTATACAACAACAACCCGCCTTGAAAAATATGCCTTATGCCCATTTGCATATTTTATGCAGTATAACCTAAAGGCGACTGAGCGGAAAACCTATGATGTCAAGCCGGTGGATTTTGGTAATCTGTTTCACAACATATTGGAAGAATTTACAAAGACTATTTCGGAGCGTGGGTTAAGTTTCAGGGATTTATCGGCCGACATAACAAGCGAAATTGTAGACGAATTGATTAACAGGCTTGCCCCTGAAATATCAAACGAGGTTATGCACAGCACGCCACAATATAAATATGCTCTAAAAAGAATATCACGAATATCTAAACGCTCTATTTGGGCTTTAGCAGAGCATATTAAGCGGGGGGAATTTGAGCCGTCGGCTGTTGAGGCTGAATTTTCTGATGCCTCCCTGCTGAAAACAATATCCGTAAGCATTAATGACCGGAATGTTATGAAGATTACAGGAAGAATAGACCGCATTGACGTAACTGACATAAACGGAAATACTTATGTAAAGATAATAGATTATAAATCAGGTAATACTAAATTTGATCTTACGGACATATATTATGGCGTTCAGCTACAGCTGCTTTTATATCTTGACGCCATAATACAAAACGGTCGAAGCCTTTTTGGCGGCGGAAATATAAAAGCTGGAATATTACCGGGTGGAGTGTTTTATTTTAACATTGATGACCCGATTATCGAATGGAACGACGAATTTCCAAAAGACCAGCTTGACCGGCTCATATTAAAATGCTTTAAAATGTCTGGGCTGGTATTAGCGGACAAGGAAGTAATAAGTAAAATGGACTGTGATTTGTCACGTAGTTCTGATATAATGCCGGTAGGTCTTTCAGCGGCAAATGAGTTTACTAAACATTCGTCAGTTGCAACGGATGAAGAATTTACAAAAATTAGAAATTTTGTGCTTGCAAAAATCAAAGAAATAGGGGAAAATATTTTAGACGGGCGCATTGAACCAATGCCGTATAAAAAGGGCAATAAAACGCCGTGTTTATATTGCGGCTTTGGGGCGGTATGCGGCTTTTCAAATTATGGTGAAGGCAAATATAATATTGCCTGGAAAAAGACGGGGATAGATCAGTTTTTGAACTAATACTTGCTTGCTTTGGAGGGATTTATGGAATTATTTGAAGTTATTAAGGAGGGAATAAAGGATTTTAATCTCAACCAATACGCTTTTATAAACCCTAAGGAGCTTGTGTTTTCCCCGGATGTAAGAAAATATTGCGAGCAAAACTATTGCGGTAAATATGGCACAAACTGGCAATGTCCTCCAGGGGCAGGGGATATCCGGGTTTTAGAGGCCAAAATCAAAAGCTATAATTATGGGCTTATGTTTAATACCGTAACAAAGCTAATGGATTCATACGACTTTGAAGGCATGATGCAGGCCAAAGACAACTTCACTACAATTTGTCTTAAAATACAGGAAGTGGTTTTAAACGTTGCAAAGGATGGGTATGCTTTAGGCGCAGGAGGCTGCAATTTATGTGAGCCTTGCTCTTATCCCGATAAACCATGCCGCTTTCCAGAAAAAACAATTGCTTCGATAGAAGCGTGTGGGGTTGACGTGCATTCATCAAGTTCAAAGCTGGGTTTTAAGTACATAAACGGCCAAAACACCGTTACATATTTTGGGTTGGTTGTTTTTATGAAGCTATAATTAATTATAAAACTGGAGATGTATACTATGAACAAAATACAGTTTGTATCTGACAGCGCATGTGACATGCCCGAGCAGTATGTAAAAGAAAATGATATTTAAATTGTGCCTTTT
>CAZEYG010000044.1:0-9783 GCA_964516575.1 uncultured Defluviitaleaceae bacterium | reverse complement strand
AAAATGCGAATATATTGACCTGCTTAACAGAAAGCTGGAAACACTAAGGGATATTTACATCGCAACTAAAAAAACAGATTTATCAGACGTCAGTGAAGAAGCCGCTGCCGAAGCCTATATTGATATGGTAGAGGATAGACAAGAGCTTATTGAACGGCTTTTTTCTATAGACGAAGAGCTTAACCTTTTTATATTCGACGGTATCAAGGAAGAGCCCGACGAGGAGTTTGATAATGAGGTAAGGCTTTTAAACAGCTCAATCAAAGAAACTATTTCCCAGACAATAGCCGCCGACGACATCTTAAAAGCCGATGCGCCTAAAATAGTTTCTAAACTAAAGGAAAACTACAGAAAATTAACGCTAGCAAAAAACGTAAGAAGTGTTTATCATAACGAGGCTTATTACGATAGCGTTACTAATAGAGGTTTTGACAAAAGTAACTAGTTATTATCAACAATCAAGGAGGTCTATTAAAATGGATGTTAATAGTCTAAACTATTCGGCTAATAATGCCGGAGCAGCTAATTACCAGGAGAACTCTTCTAAAGTCTCACGTAATACTCAAACAGAGCAAAACACAACCCAGGAACAAACGCCAAAACGTGCCGGCCAACCGTCGGAATCAGAATTAACCAAGCGCATTAACGAGCGTGAAAATGAGCGTAACACTTATGAGATGCTGGAGAAATCTATTTCAGACGCAAACAAAAAAATAATGCCGACTCAAAGCCAGCTTAGCTACAGCGTTCATAAGGTTACAAAAGATATTATAATCAAAATCATTGATTCAGAAACAAAGGAAATCATCAGAGAATTTCCGCCGGAAAAACGGCTTGACGCTGTCGCAAAGATGTGGGAGCTGGCCGGAATATTAGTCGACGAAAAGAGATAGATAATGTATAATTACGGACTTAATGAAATAAGGGAAAAGTTTTTAGCGTTTTTTGAAAACAAAAACCACTACAGAATGAACAGCTTTCCGCTTATCCCCCAAAACGACAAAAGCCTGCTTCTAATCAATTCAGGAATGGCGCCCCTAAAACCTTACTTCACCGGTCAGGAAATACCGCCGTCTAAGCGTGTAACCACCTGTCAGAAATGTATACGAACAGGAGACATTGAAAACGTAGGAAAAACTACCCGCCATGGAACCTTCTTTGAAATGCTTGGAAACTTTTCATTTGGCGATTATTTTAAAGAAGAAATTATCCCTTGGTCATGGGAATTTGTAACAGAGGTTATGGAAATACCGCCGGAAAAGCTGTATGTTTCAGTCTATCAGGATGATGACGAAGCATACAGCATTTGGCATGAAAAAGTGGGACTAGCTCCTGAGCGAATCGTACGGTTAGGTAAAGCGGATAACTTTTGGGAAGTAGGTCTAGGCCCATGCGGCCCATGCTCAGAAATTTACTACGACAAAGGTCTAGAACACGGCTGCAACAACCCCGGTTGTGCCCCCGGCTGTGACTGCGAAAGATTCATGGAGTTTTGGAACCTGGTGTTTACCCAGTTTAACTGCTGTGAAGACGGCTCCTACGAAACCCTTGCCCAAAAAAACATAGACACAGGTATGGGTCTAGAGAGAATGGCGGCGCTTATGCAAGGAGTACCGTCTATTTTTGATGTTGATACAATAAAGCTCATTAGAGACGAGGTCTGCCGCCTGGCAGATGTTAAATACAACGAAAACCCTAAAGCCGATATTAGTATTCGTATAATAACCGACCATATCCGCTCACTAACCTTTATGACAGCCGACGGCGTTTTACCCTCAAGCGAAGGCAGAGGTTACGTTTTCAGACGCCTTTTACGCCGTGCCGCGAGACAAGGCGACCTAATCGGCATAAACGGCAAGTTTCTGTCAGAGCTTTGTAAGGTTGTTATTGGCGTGTCAAAAGGCGCATACCCCGAGCTTATAGAAAAAACCGATTATATCTGTAAGGTTATATCCGTTGAAGAGGATAGGTTTAACGAAACCGTAACTCAAGGGCTTAACGTTCTGAAAGACTACATCAAGCGCCTAAAGGACGGCGTTAGTAATGTCCTTTGGGGCACAGAGGCCTTTAGACTGTATGATACATACGGCCTGCCGCTGGATTTAATGAAGGAAATTCTTGCCGAAGAAGGTATTTCAGTCGACGAATCCTCATTTAATGAGGAAATGCAAAAGCAAAAGGAACGTGCCCGTTCCGCCAGAGACGAGTCAACTTATATGGGCGCCGATACTACCGTCTACCATAAACTTCCCGCCAATATGACGACGGAGTTTGTTGGTTATGAAGCCACGTCCTTTAATAACGCCGCTGTTTTGGCCATAATATCTAAAAACGAGCTAGTAAACGAAGCCAAAAAAGGCCAAGACGTTTCCGTCATACTTGATAAAACATCCTTCTACGCCGAACGAGGTGGCCAAAAGGGTGATATCGGCCTTATCAAAACAGAGACAGGTGAAATGTCCGTAGGTGACTGTATTTTAGCTGTAGGTAACAAGGTTGTCCATATTGGAACAGTAACCGACGGAGTTATAAAAACAGGCGCAAAAGCATCATCTATCGTAAACTCGAAGGTAAGGTTATCCGTTTGCCGAAACCATACGGCTACCCACCTTCTCCAAAAGGCGCTTAGAGACGTGGTAGGAACCCACGTTGAGCAAGCCGGTTCTTCCGTAGACGGCAACAGGCTGCGCTTTGACTTCACCAATTTCGAGCCGCTAAGCCGAGCCGTTTTAGAGCAAATAGAAGACGTTGTTAACGAGTCGATTTTGGAATGCCTTCCTGTTGAAGTTTCCGAAAAACCAATAGCCGACGCTAGAAAAATGGGCGCAATGGCTTTATTCGGCGAGAAATATTCCGATGTTGTTCGTGTGGTTAACATATTCGATTACAGCATAGAGCTTTGCGGCGGAACCCACGTTGACAACACAGCTAAAATTGGCTCATTTAATATCATAAGCGAAACAGGTATAGCAGCCGGTGTACGGCGTATCGAAGCCGTTACAGGCCGAGGCGCATTACAATATTATAAAGACATGGAGGACAAAATCAATCTGGTCAGCGAGGTTCTGCGCTCTATGCCTAACGAGGTTGTCCAAAAAATGCAGTATTATGTAAACCAGGCTAAAACACTCCACGAAGAGCTTGGCCGCCTTAAAGCTAAAATGGCCGTTAACATCATCGACGACATTATAAGCCAGGCGGAAAATGTAGGTGGTCTAATGCGTTTGGTGGCTAACGTAGGCGCCGTTGACGTAAACGGTCTTAGAGACATAGGAGATAAAATCCGTGACAGGCTGAATTCCGGCGTTATCGTCTTAGCCGGAATAAGTGACGGCAAGGTAAACCTTATCGCTATGGTTTCTGAAGATGCCATAAAACGTGGTGTTCATGCGGGTAATCTAGTCCGTGAATCAATCGTTCCAGCCGACGGCAAAGGCGGCGGCAAACCCAACATGGCTCAAGCCGGCGGCAAAAACCCCGATAAAATCGACGACGTGATTTTAAAAGCAAAAGAGCTTGTGGACGAAATACTCAATAAATAACCTGTTCATTCGCGGGCATTCGCCAAATGCACAAGCAAGCTTGTGAGCTTGGCTCATTGCCACCACGAAAATAAAATGCCTGTATAACGCTTCCGGCGTCATGCAGGCATTTCTTTTCGCGGGTATTCGCCAAATGCACAAGCAAGCTTGTGCGCTTAGCTCATTGCCACCACGAAAATAAAATGCCTGTATAACGCTTCCGGCGTCATGCAGGCATTTCTTTTGGTTGTTATATTTAAAATGTTTTATACGTTCTTTTGAAGCCGAGCCACACCTTCCAACATACCGTCATAATCAAACATAGCTAAAAACTCCTTAACGTCCGAAAGCCCAGCGGTTATTTCATTCGGCCAGGAAAACTGATCCAGCTTGTTAATAATACTCTCAATCTCTGAAATATTCGCAAGCTCAGCCGCCTCATAAAGCGCCTCTAGTTCCTCACGTAAACAAGCCAAATCGCCGGGGGTTTCGTCGCCGCCGTAACCGTCGTCACCCGGCTGTTCGTCGTGACCGCCAATAAAAGGCCTGATTGCCTCAAGTATTTTCCTGAAATCCGTTAAAAAAACGTCTATGTTTTCGTCAATAAATTGGATATTGCCGGTTAACGCCGCCTCCTCCAGCTTAGCGGACATAGCCGAAATCTCAATCGCCCCGATTGTAGCCGACGAGCTTTTAAGTGCATGAACCTCTGTTCTGAACGCCTGAATGTCTCTGTCTATAAAATGCTTCAAAAGGGAAGTAGATTTTTGGCATCCGTCAGTATAATAAACCGATAAAATATGCAGATAATCGGCTTGGCTTCCGCCTACAAGCATAACACCCTGAACCGTATTAACCCCTGAAATCTCCAAAACCGGCTCAGTCGGCCGCTCATCGGCCTTTTCAGGCAAAACAGTTTTCTTTTTCCAAGAAGGAAGCCATTTGGCAAGAATAAGACCCAGCTTGTTAAGCTCTATCGGTTTAGCTAAAAAGTCGTTCATGCCTTCTCTTATAAACATTTCACGAGTACCCACAAGAGCGTTGGCAGTCAGCGCAATAATCGGAAGGCTTCTGTAATACTCCCCGTCAAGCTGGCGTATGGCGACTGTGGCGTCAATACCATCCATTTCAGGCATCATATGATCCATAAAAACAAGGTCATACTTATTGACCTTGACCTTTTCAATAGCCTCAATGCCGTTAACCGCCGTGTCAATTTCAAACTGATAAGGAGCCATCAGCCCCGACGCAACCGTTAGGTTTACCGGGTTGTCGTCAACTACAAGAACCCGTGCCGAAGGCGCTACGAAATTAGCCGATTCTGTGTCGCCGCCATAAGCACCCGCTCTTATTTGCCCGTTTAACATATCAGCCATTTGTAAACAGTTAATCGGAAAGAAAATAGTATAAACCTTATCGTTATGAATAGTTTCCCCATAATCGGCAAAAACAGCCACAGAAGCAGAAATATTGTTTTTAGCAAGAAGCGACTTAACCTTTTTTAAATGGAGCGAAGAGGTTAAAACATAATCATAAGGCATAAGGCTTAAATTATCATAAAGCTCCGATTGGTTTAAACAAGGTATGCAAATACAATCTAGGTTTTCAATTGTATTTGTTATAGAGCGTAAATACAGCTCTCTTGATTCGTATAACAACACGGCCTTTTTCTCGTTTACAAAAGAAAGCCGCTCATACTCGGGGCATTCCTGGGTAATTGTAACTGTGAAAACAGAACCCTCTCCATAAATACTTTGAACCTCAATCGTGCCGTCCATCATCTCGCAAAGCCGCTTAGATATGGCAAGCCCAAGGCCTGTGCCTTCAATGCTGCGGTTTTTAGTGGTGTTAACCTGCTCAAACTCTTCAAACAACCGGATAAGATCATCCTCCTTGATTCCAAAACCCGTGTCCGTAACAGAAAAGCAAAGCCTAGTCGTTTGCCCCTCCGTATACCCGTAAACACGTAAGGAAATAAACCCCTCCTGGGTAAACTTAATAGCGTTTGAAAGAAGGTTAATCAAAATCTGCTTAATACGTATTTCGTCTCCGATAAGCCGAGCGGGCAGCCGGCTGTCTATATCCGTAATAAACATAAGCGGCTTATTTCCAAGACGCATACGTGAAACGGTAATAACGTCGTTAAGCAGCGACGAAAGCTCATATTTGGAATTTATAATCTCCAGCTTACCCGATTCGATTTTAGAAATATCAAGTATGTCGTTTATTATATTCAAAAGATTATGACATGCGTTTTTAATCCCAACAGCGTGGTCCGCCGACTTTCTGCCCTCGCTTTCACGAAGTATAATCTCCGCAAGGCCGGATATGGCGTTCATAGGCGTACGTATTTCGTGGCTCATGTTTGCAAGGAAGTTTGTTTTTGCCTTTGAGCTTAAAAGCGCCTCGTCCCTTGCTGTTCGTAAGTCATTTTCCTTTGCCTGAAGCTCCGCAAGCATAGCCTTAAGCTCACGTAAATCCCGAGTATACCCGGTCACTATATAACCGTTTCTATATTTAATCCGCACGAGCGTAACCTCGGCGGGAATCGGCTCTCCATTGAGCTTTTGATGAAGCCATTCAAACCGGCAGTAACCTTCATCAAAGGCCTTATTAATATATTCAACCGCCATATCACCGGACCGTCTGCCGTTTGGCTGATATTCCGGCGACAGCTCATTAAAACGCTCTAAATACTCCTCTTGGGACGAAAGCTCAAAAAGCCGAACAGCCTCGTCGTTACACCTAATATTCTGAAGATCCGTTGACCATAGGTTACAGCAAAGAGGCATAGCGTTAAGCATGATTTGAGAACGCTCCTCCATTTCACGCATCTTTGCTTCGTTTTCCATCTTTTCAATAGCGCTTCCAAGAAGGAACCCACTCATACTTAACAAGGTTTCCTCCGTAGACGTAAAAAGCTGCTCCGTTTCGCAGTTATCAACCCCAACAAAACCCCATCGCTTGCCGTTGATTTTAACAGGCGCAATCAAAATCGTCCTAATACCCTGTGGCTCAAGAATCATCCGCTCAGACTCAGCCATCATCTGAACAAGGCTGTTTAAGCAAATGCCTAAGTCAGTGGCATGTAAAAAGGACGGCAGATCGGTATACGGAATCTCCACATAATCTTCGTCGTCTTGAATAGACACGGCATCTCTAGTCCATTCGTAAATTTGTGTGCAATAAACCTGGCCGTCGTCATCTATTCGATCCTTCCAAATATAAACCCTGTTTTTATTAGTTGCCTTTCCAAGTAAATGAAGACATTTATGCATTAGTTCATCAAAATCATCATTAGGGTTAAACGCAAGTAACTCTCTGGATATTTCGTTAACAGTCCAAAGCATCTTATCATGCTCAAGAAGCGCCTTTGTTCGTTCTTCAACCTCTTTTTCAAGATATAACTTGTTGTATTCAACTTCTCTAAGGGCTTCGGTTAACTTCTCCTCCGAGCGTTTAAGCGCGTCGATGTTAAGATGGCCGCCGATAAGCCGTAGCGGCGTGCCGTCGTCACTTCTTGATACGATACGCCCAACATCCCTTGTCCAAATATAATTTCCGTCCCGGTGTTTCATACGTGTTTCACAAGCGTAAGACGGTATGTCCCCGGAAATATATGCCGCCAGCGCCTCTAAAGCACGGGGTAAATCGTCGGGATGATTCATAGCCTCCCATTCTTCAAGAGAACCGTCCATATCGCTTTGGCAATAACCTAACATACTTAAATATTCGTTGTTATATTTAATTGTATTACCTGGAATATCCCAATCCCATGTTCCAAGCTCCGCCACATTAACCGCCAAGTCAAGGGTTTCTTGATTTTCAAGTAACCGAAGCTCAACTTCCTTAAGCCTGGAAATATCCTGCAACACACCAACAAAACGAAGGGGCTTACCATCCTTGTCATATTCCATAACCTTGCCCTTATACTGCACCCAAATCAAAGAGCCGTTTTTACAAGTCATACGAAACTCAGCTTCATAAATAGGTTTTTGACCCGAAAGATGTAGCTCAATCTTTTGATTAACGGAAGCCAAATCCTGCTGAAGCACCATACGTTCCCATGTATCAACCGTTTGGGGAAGCTCATCAAGGGTATAACCTAATATTTCCGCCCAAGTTTGACTATAAATAACCACCCCTGTAGACAAATCCCAATCCCACGTACCGATTCTTGTCATTGCAAGCAAATCAATTAAATGGTCCTTAAAGGTTTCTAAGGAATTATTCATAACGTCTCACCTCCGTCAGACACGAGTAACGTAATATCTGAATTCGTCTGTGCAATTTGGCGGAAAACATCCGACACCTTTTCAAAAACATTAATAAGCAGCGGATCAAAATGGGTTTCACGCCCGCTTATAATTATGTTTTTAGCGTCGTCGTGGGAAAAGGGGCGTTTATAAGGCCGCTCTGAAATAAGCGCATCATAAACGTCAACAATAGCCATTAGGCGCCCGGCAATAGGAATATCACGTTTACCAAGAGCCTTAGGATAACCTGTTCCGTCCCATCTTTCGTGATGTGACCCGGCAAAGGAAGCGGCAATCTCCAAAAACTTCTTTTCCTGAACGCTGGACATAGCGTAACGGATAGCGTTTTCCCCTAAGGTCGTATGGGTTTTCATAATATCAAATTCCTCGTCGCTTAACCTTCCGGGTTTTAAAAGTATGCTGTCAGGTATGGACATTTTGCCAACGTCATGAAGTTGGGAAGCATGGATAAACAGGCTGGCGTCAACATCAAGAAGTTCGTCTTTATAAAGATTTTGCTGCCTGACTTCATCAAGTAATACCTTAAGATAATTTTGGGTTCTGATTAAATGGCCGCCGGTTGAGCCGTCACGGCGCTCAACCATATCGGATAAAACATGTACAATAGAATATTGCAGCTCAGAAATGACCTTTGTTTTTTCCTCAACCATTCGCTCAAGATCCCGGCTGTAGCGATGAAGCTCGTTACGCTGGGAAACAAGCTGTAAATGAAGCTCAACACGCTTAAGTAAAAGAGGAAAGGAAAAAGGTTTTGTTATGTAGTCAACCGCCCCAAGATTAAGCCCGTCAAACTCGCTGTTGGTATCGTCCTTTGCCGTTAAGAAAATAACCGGAACATAACGTACAGCTAACGCCGAGGCCTTTATATGCTTGATAACATCAAACCCATTCATACCGGGCATATCCACGTCAAGCAAAATCAAATCAGGCGTAACACGCTCGAAAAGCTTAAGCGCCTTTTCGCCCGAAGGTATTAAAAGCACGTTATAATGCTCTTCAAGCGCCATTCGGGCAATGTTTAAGTTCGTAACGTTGTCATCAATTACCATAATTTGCATCTTTTGGATGTTGTTCATGGCTTTAGCTCCTATTCATCTAGCGCCCCTGTCTCACGCTCGTTTTATATTCCGTAATATCCACACTGTTTACAAGGCAAGCCCGGCAGTCGTCTGACCAATTAATCCAGGTGGCATCGGTTCGTACGTAAATATCATACTTAGCGTTGTAAAGTTCGGTTGTATGCCTGCTTTTTGTTTCGGAAAGATAAGCCATGGGGCAATCGGCGCAAGGCCCTTCATTATCCCGGTATGTAAGGTAACATTTCTTTCCGACAGCCGGAACACCGGTTATTTGCATAACGTTTTGGTTTTCATAAAGCACGTTATAAGTACCGCTGTCTATTACGTAAGCAAGGCTGTTCATGTTGTCCATAATAATTTCAATAGCCTTATGTTGCATTTCCCGCTGGCTGCTTCTATGTTTAAGTAAAAACATAGCCAGCACATGGCAAATAGTAGCTATTTCGTCAATCTCCGCTTCAGAGGGTATACGCTCCTTAACGCAATCGTCAAAACCAATAAACCCTACTAACTTGCCCCCTTCCTTGATTCCAAACTGAAACAGAGAGCAAACCCCCCGAGGCTCCAGCAAAGCCCGCTCTAAAGGCGGCAAATCGTAAAGGTTTTTTAGTATAAACATGCCGGTTTTGTTAAATGCTTCTGTTGATGAGTAAACAGCCTCAATAGGAATGTTTTTAAGATTATCAATTTCGGCGGATATGCCGCTTGCACACCATTCAAAGGTGTTAGACGTGGTTTTTCCGTCGGGGCTTGTTTCAAAAATATAACCTCGTGAAAAACCGAATGATTCGGTAATTAGCTGTAGGACGGATTTTATGGATGTTATGTAGTTTCCCGAATCGTAAAGGAGCTTAAAAACATATTCAATGCGGTTGTCCTTAAAGCGCTTTTGAACACCGGCAAGGG
>CAZEYG010000043.1:0-9814 GCA_964516575.1 uncultured Defluviitaleaceae bacterium | reverse complement strand
CAGGAAATTATAACGACAATACGGCCAAAATATATACAGACCTTGGCCTATTTACCTGCAAAGAATCTTTTGGCCAGGATATATCAACCTTATTTAATGTCCTTACGGGTTATTCGATAAACTTAGAATGGAACAAAATTTCCGTAGCTCCTATAACCTTGCGCCAAACATTTGTTAAATATATAGAGAATGAAGCAAAGAATGCTGCTGAAGGAAAAAAAGCTAAGATTATAGCCAAAATGAATTCACTTGTAGATAACGGCATAATAGAGGCTTTGTACAAGGCTTCTGCTGCAGGAGTTAAAATAAAGCTGATAGTTAGAGGTATTTGCTGCCTTAAATCAGGCATTGAAGGCGTTTCAGATAATATTACAGTAGTAAGTATTGTTGACAGGTTTCTTGAACATAGCAGAATTTATTATTTTGAAAACGACGGCAGCCCAAGAATTCTTTTATCCAGCGCCGATTGGATGCCAAGAAATCTTGACAGACGTGTTGAAGTAGCTTTCCCTGTAGAAAGCCCTTATTTGAAAGAAAAAATTGTCGAAATGCTTAATATCACATTATCTGATACGGTTAAACTACGTATACAGCAAGAGGACGGTTCTTACGAAAAGGTTGACCGCCGAGGCAAGGAAAGTATTCAATCCCAGCTAATTTTTCATGAAATGGCTGTTAATAATGTTAAGGGCTTAAAGCAAGAAGGTGTAAAAAACATATTTACGCCTATATATCATGAAGAGGAATAAAGGGTAGGGCGTAGATTATAAGACACGGCAGCAAAGGTTGAAAGCAGCATTACAAAAAAACATATGGCGGGTAAAAATTGGGAGTGATTTTTTTACGATGAAAATGAGAGCTTTCCCTGTGCTGGCATTTGCATTATTTATCACCATTGGCCTAACCCTTTGGCTGACACTGGACAACGTATTTTATTTGCTTAACTTTGCCTATATTGGCAGCTTTGTAAGTTTGTCGATTTTTCTTATGTTAAACAAAAAGCCATATGCCCGAAGTGTAGCTCAAATTGGTGTGGGGTTTTATATGCTCATCTTTTTAGGCATTATTATGGGCGAAAATATGCAGATAGAGGGATTTTGGTTTTATTTATTTTCCGGTGTATTTCAGGCGGCAGTTATCCACTATCTTATTGCAAAAATTGCAGGCCCTTTGCTGTTTGGCCGTGGATGGTGCGGATATGCTTGTTGGACGGCTGCTGTACTTGATTTATTACCGTATAAAATTCCAAAATACGAGCGGAAAAATAGGCTTGGGTTTATCAAGTACATTGTGTTTGCTTTTTCCCTTTGTTTTGTTGGAAGCTTGTTTTTGATGAGGGTGCAAAACATCGAAAAAATAATGTACATAACCTTTATTTTTGGCAATGTGTTGTATTACTTTGCCGGAATAACACTTGCTTTTAAGCTGAGAGATAATAGGGCATTTTGCAAATACATATGTCCGATAACTGTATTTTTAAAACCTATGAGTTATTTTTCTCTGACACGGGTTAAGGTAGACAAAGAAAAGTGTATAAACTGTGGCAAATGCGAAAAAGTTTGCCCGATGAATGTTGCGATTACCGATAATAAAAGATCAAGAAGAAATGGAACGTAATGCATTTTGTGTTTTGAATGCAAAAATATTTGCCCTAAAAAGGCAATTTGAGCTTGTAACATTGGAGTAGGATATGCGTATTTTAATTGATGCTGACGGTTGCCCTGTGGTGGACATTGCCGTCAAAATAGCAAAACTAAACAATATTGACTGCATTATTCTTTGCGATACATCACATGTTATTGAAAAAGACGGTGCGAAAACAATTACCGTATCTAAAGGTGCGGACAGTGTGGATTTTGCTCTTGTGAACATGGTTCAAAAAGGTGATATTGTTGTAACGCAAGATTATGGGCTTGCAGCTATGTGCCTTGCCCGTAGAGTTATGCCTATAAGTCAAGACGGCATGGTCTATGATAGCGGCAACATTGACGCCCTTTTGATGCAACGGCATACAGCAAAGAAAATTCGTATGAGCGGCGGCCGGTTAAAGGGAAATCCTAAAAGAACACATGATCAAAATATTGCTTTTGAGATGAAATTAAATGAGCTTATAACTGATTTACAGGAGTTTCATTTCAGAGAAAACTTGTAGCAATTCTTTAAAGCTCATGATTTAGCAGGCTCTTTATAATTTTACGAGCCTGCTAAACCAAAGTGGGTTAAAATTCTGTTTGTCGTTCAATTGCTTTAAAAGCCTCACTGATTCTGGAAATACGCGGGTATAAGGTTTTAAGCTTTCTATCCTTTTTATTCATTATTTCTAATTGGAGTTTTGTTATCTTTTGCTGCGCCTGGCCTGAAATATAAGGAATTACTGTGTTGTGTAAAACAAGCATAAACTTATGGCTTTTAGGAAAACCAAGCTCTTCCAGCGAAACGTCGGTAGTCTGCTTAGAGCAGTGTTTGCTTGTTGGAGGCGAATATCTTGTAAAGGCGTTTTCGCTTAAGTCGGCATAAAAGCAATAGTCTCCGACGGCTCTAAAGTCAAGAGCATAACATATCTCAACATATAAATCATCGAGAGTATCTGTTGAAGGAACCTCAATATTTTTCCAATAGGTTTTAAAATCATCGAACTTAATTTTGATTTCGTATATATTTGTAGGCAACGAACTGATTTTATCAGGCTCAAAGTATTTTAAAATTACATCTTCAGGGATTTCCGAGGAATAGTTCAACGCAATATTCAAAATAACCTCGAAAGGTATCTTATCGGGAAATTCGGGTAAATACAGCTTATCCTTAGGAATATCAAAATATTCTGCTCCCAAACATGTTAAATGGTAGTTAGAGCAGGGGGAAAACAGCGACAAATCCATACTATCTCCTTGCTTCATAGATTCCAAAGCAAAAGTAATATCGCCGGGTAAATCGCAAGGTATTAAGTACTCCGGGCTGATAATTCTTAAATAAAAGCCAAATGGCGTATAAAAGTACTTATCTATTGCTACACCAAGCAAAAACGTACTTGACATAACCATATTATAAAACTCATCTACATCATCCTCGTCATCCTCATCTACATACTCAAGAAAGCCGTCTATGCCTATTCCAAGGGAATCATAAATAGTCTGAAAAATCTCGTCGGTAGAAGTAGGTTTTTTTAAATGATCTAAAATAAAGTTTTTGTTGACTAATTTTTGATTTACGGGCAATATTTCATTTATACTGTTAGCACAAGTGCTGACTGTTGCTTGAAAAATTTTATTAAATATTTCTCTTGATGTTAGCTTAAACAGCTTTTTGTAATTAGGTGAAACATGAAAACGTGAGGAATAAATAGACGGCGTTTCATTCAGCAGCCCAAGCTCTATAGCTATCATGTTTAAATACTCAACATAAAACGGGTCATATATTGACAAGGATTGCAAAAGCTGGTTTGAATGCTCTTCAGTAACAATACCGCTTTCGTCAACCTCTACGTCGGGAACGCAAGAGTCCATAAATATCTTCAAGTCGTTAACAACAGGGTGGTTTTTAAGAGCATATTCTTTAACATAAAAAGAATAAACCTCGGGTTTTGCCGGGTTATCCGGCTTGAAGCAGGGGAATAAAGAAAGCGGTTTGCCGCATTGCTTATTAAGCCCTTTAATTAAATTATCAGGAGTAACAATTGTTCCTTCAATAAGCGCTGAATAGTACCACCTTCTAAAAAAACATATTATATATTTAAGCAACTTATTTTTGTTTCTAGTACGGCATGATTTATAGGAAGCCGTAAATTCTGTATTAAACAAATCGGTAATTTTAGATAAATATTCGTTGTAATCCATAGATAATTCTCGCCTTCTGCCCAAAATAGGGTATGCTTTTAACAATTAATCAAATATTACTTGATTGTAACAGAATAATAGTGTTAAAATCAAGATAAAGATTATTTTTTTTGTTTTTTGTTTTTATACCGTATTAAGGAGATATTATATGTCTAATAAAAGCAAGCCTGTTATACATACGTTTAACAAAATTGCAAAACCCCATATGTATTCGGTAACGATGCATAACGACGACTATACTACTATGGATTTTGTTATTCTTGTGCTCATAAAAATATTTCATAAGGATGAAGCGGAAGCTAACACAATTATGATGGATGTTCATAAAAGCGGAAAAAGCGTAGTAGGAATATATACTTACGATTTGGCTGTTACAAAAAAAATTATGGCTCAGCAAATGTCTGCCGAAAGAGGTTTTCCTTTAAAGGTAACGGTGGAAGAGGTGATTCAATGAAGCTGGACAGCATATGTAACCAGGTTTATGTAGTAGCGCTTAATGAAGCCAGAATGCAGGCTCATGAATATTTAACCCCGGAGCATTTTTTGTCATCTGCGCTGATGTTTGATTTAGGCAAGGAAATAGTCATGCGAAGCGGCGGTAATGTAAAACAAATTAAGCAAGACCTAGTAAAATACTTTGACGAGCATATGCCTAAAAAGATGACTGAAAACCCAACTGACTCTTTTTTGTTTGTTAGAATGTTTGAAATGGCAACGGCACAGGCTCATTCCAGCGAGCGAAGCACCATAAGCGTCGGTAATGTTATTGCGTGTATTTTTAATTTACCCGAATGTTTTGCCGCATATATTATGGCAAAAAACGGTGTTGATAAGCTCAAGCTCTTGCAGGTAGTTTCTCATGATACTGACATAAAAGGCGGGCAAGAGGAAACAGAACACCATAATACAACACAAAAAAGCGGCGATACAGAGTTTTTAAAAACCTATACGGTAAACCTTACGGACAAAGCTAAGGCAGGCCTTCTTGACCCACTTATCGGCAGAAAAGATATTGTTGACAGGACAATCCAGGTTTTAAGCAGGCGTCTTAAAAACAACCCTGTACACGTAGGCGACCCGGGAGTCGGCAAGACGGCCATCGTAGAAGGTTTGGCTCAAAAAATAGTTAGCCGTGAAGTGCCTAAGCTGCTTTTGGATTCCCAAATATTTTATATCGACATGGGTACTGTACTGGCGGGAACCAGGTATCGAGGCGATTTTGAAGAACGTCTCATAAAAATTTTAGATATTATTTCTAAGACAGAAAAGCCTATTATTTATATTGATGAGGTTCATACGGTTGTTGGCGCAGGCTCAGTTTCAGGAGGTGGCATGGACGCAACCGGCATACTTAAGCCGTACCTTGCTAAAGGTGACGTAAGGTTTATCGGTTCAACAACCTATGAAGAATATAAAAAACATTTGGAAAAGGACAGAGCCCTTAGCAGAAGGTTTCAGCGCATAGATGTTTTTGAGCCGTCTCTTGCCGAATGTGTGAAAATTATAAAGGGTATAAAACATAAGTATGAGCAATACCATAACGTTATTTACACGGACGAGGTTATAAAATTTACATGTGAATTGACGGAGCGGTATATAAGGGATAAACATATGCCTGATAAGGCTATTGACGTTATAGACGAAACAGGCGCTTTTGTCCGTATGAACGACAAAAAGGAATATACGCGTGTTATCCTCGAAAAGGATATTGAACGGACAGTGGCTCAAATAGCTAAGTTGCCTGAAAAAACCGTTTCTACCGGCGAGGTTGAAAAGCTCAAAAACCTAGAGTATAATATTAAGACCCAAATCTTTGGCCAGGATGAAGCCGTGGATAAGGTCGTAAGCGCTATTAAGGCAGCGCGGTCAGGCATAAATGATACGGAAAGGCCTGTAGCCAGCCTGCTGTTTGTAGGCGCAACCGGCGTCGGAAAAACCGAGATAGCTAAGTTGCTTGCGCTGAATCTAGGTATAAAGCTAATCAGGTTTGATATGAGCGAATATCAGGAGAAGCATTCCATTGCAAGGCTTATTGGTTCTCCGCCGGGTTATGTAGGTTATGAGGAGGGGGGCCTTCTGACCGACGATATACGCAAAACGCCGTATTGCGTGCTTTTGCTTGATGAAATAGAAAAGGCTCACCACGACGTTTATAACATTCTTCTTCAAATAATGGATTACGGCACACTTACCGATAACACAGGCAAAAAAGCTGATTTTAGAAACGTTATTTTGATTATGACGTCTAATGCCGGCGCTAAGGACATCGGAAAACGTATTGTAGGTTTTGGGGATAAAAGAGCTAATGCTTCTGTTGTTGATAAAGAGGTTGAGCGAATATTTAACCCTGAGTTTAGAAACAGGCTGGACAGTATTGTGCTGTTTGCAGGAATTAACGAGGATATGGGCAAAAAGATTGCTAAAAAAGCAATTTTAGAGCTGTCTAAACGGCTTGAGGATAAAGGCGTAACGATTAAAGCTACCGAATCCGCTGTTAAATATATTGGTGCAAAAGGAAGCAATAGCGACTTTGGTGCAAGGGAAATAATACGTGTAGTTGAAAATGAAATAAAAAAACAGCTTGTTGATGAGGTACTTTTTGGGAAATTAGCTAACGGAGGTATAGCAACCGTAGACATAAAAAGGGACAAGCTGGAGGTTAAGTTTGTCTCAAAAAAGCCTAAAGGAACGGCTGACCCAAAGAGTATAAAGCAAAAAGAAGCAAGCGTAACAGATTAAGAATGTGCCTAATAGGCGGAAACGTCGAAGGGGCTAGAAGTTTTGAACATGTTCTAAGAGCTTATTAATAAAACATAACTTTAAGGAGAATTAATTATGATTGTAGTAATGAAGCAGAACGCAACCGAAAAGAATATTAAGCGTGTTATAGATTTTGCTCAGCTTCAAGGGCTTAGGGTAAACCTTTCTAAAGGCGAGGAAGTTACGATAATCGGTATTATCGGCGATAAAACTAAACTTTACGATAAAAACCTTGAGCTTTTTGAAGGGGTTGACAAGCTGGTTAACGTAACCGAAAGTTATAAGCTTTCTAACAAAAAGTTTGCACAAGGGCCTTCAACAATAACCATCGATAATGTAACCATCGGCGGCGGACACTTTGTTGTTATGGGCGGGCCTTGTGCTGTTGAAAGCAGAGAACAGCTTTTGGAATCTGCTCGTTGCGTTAAGGCAGCCGGGGCGCATATATTAAGGGGTGGGGCTTATAAGCCGAGAACATCGCCATATTCCTTCCAAGGTTTGGAGGAAGAAGGTTTAAAATATATGCTTGAAGCCAAAGAGGAAACCGGATTGTTAGTCGTTTGTGAAGTTACTGACCTAGCCGCCGTGGAACAAGCTGTCAAATACGTAGATATATTGCAGATTGGCGCACGTAACATGCAAAATTTCAGCTTGCTTAAAGCAGTCGGCCGTACAAAAAAGGCGGTTCTTTTAAAACGCGGCCTAAGCGCAACAATTGAAGAGTGGCTTAACGCCGCCGAATACATTATGAGCGAAGGCAACCGGGACGTTATTCTTTGCGAAAGAGGTATCAGAACGTTTGAGAAAAGCACAAGAAACACCCTTGATATTAGTGCTGTGCCTGTAATAAAGGATAAAAGTCATCTGCCTATTATTGTCGATCCAAGCCATGCTACGGGTATTAGAAGTTATGTACTGCCTCTTGCAAAAGCGTCTATTGCCGCAGGAGCAGACGGTGTGATGATTGAAATGCATCCACGGCCGGAGGAAGCCTTATCAGATGGCGCACAATCTCTTAATCCGGAGCAGTTTACTGCCGCTTGCTCTGAATTAAAAGGTTTGGCAAAGGTTCTTGGGCTTAAATTCTAAATTTCAAATAGGCGGTTAGGGGCTTTAATTATGCTTTTGGCAGAGGATATACATAAAAGGTATAATAAGCCGGTGCTCGCCGGTGCAACCATTAAGGCGGAACGGGGGCAGATTATAGGCATAGCCGGGGCTAACGGCTCAGGCAAGTCTACTCTTTTGTCAATAGCTGCTTCTGCCGTAAAACCCGATAAGGGTATGGTTTCTATAGACGGGAAGGATGTTTTTAAAAACTTTACGGCAATTAAAGGTTTGATAGGTTTTGTGCCTCAAGAAAACGCACTCTTTGAGAGTCTTACGGTAGCAGATAATATCAAGTTTTGGGCAGTAGCTTATGATGTTCCCCATAACAGTATAACTTTGGATAAGGCGCTTTTGGCCGACATTTTAAAGAAAAAGGTCAAAACCCTTTCCGGTGGGACCAAAAAGAAGCTGGCTCTTGCAATCGCTATGTTAAGTGCGCCGGATTTTTTAATACTTGATGAGCCAACATCAGCCCTTGACATAAACAACCGCGAAGAGATTATTCAGAAAATATTTGAGCACCGAGCAAACAACAAAGCAGTAATATTTACGTCACATTATGCTGAAGAGCTTGAAAAATGCGACGTGGTGTACGTTTTAAACAGCGGGGCTGCGTTTGAAGTAAACCCGTTGAGGCTTAAAGAAAAGGGATGTTTTAAGGGTGAATTGTTAAAGCTCATTAATGCATAACTAAAAGGAGAGGGTTTAATATGGATGATAATTTTGAGAATCAATACAGTAACGAGGAAACAAATGAGGATGATATAAGCCGCCAGCTAGAGCGCAAAAGCCCTATGCCCAAAATAGCCATGATTGTTGCGGCTGTTTTGATTATAGGCGCTGCGGTTTATTTTTTGCGCTATGAGGCGTTAAGTATGGTTTCACCAAAAATGTATTCCGCTATGGTTATGAAAAATACGGCGGAAAAGCTGGCAGAAGAAATAAATAATGTGGAAATATCTAAGGCCTTTAAAAGCCTTGAGGAAATTTTAAGCGAACCATCCGAACAAAAGCTGACTATAGACCCTATTATATTTGGAATCCAGGAAGTCTCGCAGCTTTTCGGCGAAAAACCATTTACAATAACCATTAAAAATGACAGTATTGATAAGCGGGCATCTGTTTCTTCCGTATTAAACAATGTTGGTGATGTTGCGCTGTATGTTGACGATACAAATATAACAATAACTGCCGCCGATCTTAATGTGTCTGTTGATGCTAAAGACCCGGTGTCGGAAATTGTTCAGTTTTTTGATATGTACCAGATTCCCTATGAGCCTGAGTTTAAGGATATGAGTATTGATATGTCTTATTCCGGCCTTGAAAAAGCTGCTGATTTTACTGATAATATGAATTATAATTTTGCTGACGGCAAGGACAACCCTTATGTTCAAGAATTTCTAAAGCTAGCATCCTCATGCAGCGTTACGGTTTCGACAGAGGAAGTTACAATTAATAATAAAAGCGAAAATCGGAAGGTTACTAAAGCAACCCTTAAAGAAGCAGATATTAAGCAGTATTTTGCAAATATAGCAGAAATTATGAAGCAATCGAATGCTAATAATCCTTTTAACTCTCAAACCGGCCTAGGCTCACCGTATGAAGCTTTGGAGGATTTTACAAATAACTATAGAGGAGATATAAGTTTATTACTAACAGATGTTGACAACAGGTATGTTAAGGCAGTTTTAAGGCTTGAGCAACCCGGCGTAGAAATAGAGGTTGGAGCTGTCGGAAGTGTAAACATGCTGGACGATATATACGCTAATATTACGCAAACTACCCAGGAATTTGCTTTTTCGGCCAAGGGTAATCACGTTGGAACACAAAACTTTAAAAGTGAGATAGATTTAAACAGCGGTTTTGAAAGCATTAAAGTCAATATAGACTGGGACGCTACAAAGAGCTCCGACAATCTCAACATTAATTTCAACAAAGCCCTTGAAGTTAAAGGTACGTTTCGATATTCCGAGGCGAATGAGTTTGTTGTATCAAGCGGTGATATTTATTTTGGCGGAATGAAAATGCCTATGGAAAAGGATGGCTTTAAGTATTCAGCCGAAAAAATGACCGATAAAATTAATGTGCCTACCGGCTCAACAAACCTGTTA
>CAZEYG010000042.1:0-9895 GCA_964516575.1 uncultured Defluviitaleaceae bacterium | reverse complement strand
CAAGCAACTTTAGGTGTTGCAGGGGCTATATTATCGGCGGCGGCTCTTAGCTTTTTAGGCCTTGGTATTCAGCCGCCTACGCCGGAATGGGGCGCAATGCTTGCCGGTTCAAGACGTTATATAACTCAATATTGGCATTTGACGCTGTTTCCCGGCCTTGCCATTATGATTGTTATTTATGCGCTTAACGTTCTTGGAGACGGTTTACGTGACGCTCTTGACCCGCGGCTTAAAAACTAGCAGGGAGGACTGACATGAGTAAAAAACTGCTTGAAATAAATAATCTTACTGTTCACTATGCAACTGACGAAGGCAGAGTCAGAGCCGTAAACGGCATTAACCTTCAATTGGAGAAGGGCGAAACCCTTGGCCTTGTCGGCGAAACAGGGGCAGGTAAAACAACAACCGCCCTTAGTGTTTTAAATCTTGTGCCTAACCCGCCGGGCAAAATCATGGACGGCGAAATATTGTTTGAGGGCACAAACGTTTTGAAGTTGTCCAATTCAGACATTAGGCGTTTGCGGGGCAGCAAAATTTCAATGATATTTCAAGACCCGATGACGTCACTTAACCCTGTTATGACGGTAGGTGACCAAATAGCCGAGGTTATACTTCTGCATAACAAGCTGTCGAAGGCAGAAGCAAACGTTGAAGCTGTTAAAATGCTTCAAATGGTTGGTATACCCGGGGACAGATTTTCCGAATACCCTCATCAATTTTCCGGGGGTATGAAACAAAGAGTTGTTATAGCTATTGCACTAGCCTGTAATCCGTTATTACTTATTGCCGACGAGCCAACAACGGCGCTGGACGTTACGATTCAGGCTCAGGTTCTTGATTTAATGGCTAGTTTAAAGCAAAAGCTGAATACTGCAATGCTTCTTATAACCCACGACTTAGGCGTTGTTGCGGAGGTTTGCGACAAGGTTGCTATAATGTACGCCGGGCAAATCGTTGAGTTTGGTACTCTTATGGACATATTCGAGAACACTTGCCATCCTTATACAATTGGTTTATTTGGCTCTTTGCCAAGCCTTGATGCGGATATTGAGCGGCTGACGCCGATTGTTGGGCTTATGCCAGACCCAACGAACCTGCCGCCGGGTTGTGCTTTTTCGCCGCGTTGCCCTCATGTAGATGAGAGCTGCCGCAAGGAGGTCCCGGCCGAGATTCAAATTAGTGAAACACATTTTGTAAGGTGTTGCAAACACAAAGAAATAACAAAGGAGGGGGGCAAATGAGCGTTTTATTAGAAACGCGTGACTTAAAGAAATACTTTAAAACCCCGAAAGGTGATCTTCATGCCGTTGACGGCGTTAGCTTTAAGCTGAATACAGGTGAAACATTAGGTGTTGTTGGCGAATCAGGATGCGGAAAGTCTACCCTTGGGCGTGTTGTTCTGCATCTGCTTGAACCAACAGGCGGGCAAATTTTCTTTGAAGGTAAGGACGTTACTAACGTTTCAAACAGAGAGCTTCATGAGCTTCGTAAAAACATGCAGATGATATTTCAAGACCCGTTTTCTTCCTTAAACCCACGTAAGACAATAAACGAAACGATAGCCGAGCCACTTAAAATATACAAGGTTTATCCAAATAAGGATGCAATAGAAAAAAAGGTTGCCGAACTTATGGATACTGTTGGGTTAGCTAAGCGGCTTAAATATTCCTATCCCCATGAGTTGGACGGCGGGCGCAGACAACGTATCGGCGTTGCCCGTGCGTTAGCTTTGAGCCCGAAATTTATTGTTTGTGACGAGCCTGTTTCGGCGCTGGACGTTTCCATCCAGGCGCAAATATTAAACCTTATGCAGGATTTGCAGCAGCAGCTTAATCTAACATATATTTTCATTACCCACGATATGTCGGTTGTTAAGCATATATCCAACAACATATGCGTTATGTATTTAGGTAATCTAGTTGAAAGCAGCCCGTCAAAGGAGCTGTTTAAAAACCCGATGCATCCGTACACAAAAGCGCTTTTGTCTGCTATACCCGTCCCCAAAATCGGCGCAAGAAAAGACAGGATTATATTAAAGGGCGAAATAACGTCGCCGATTAATCCAAAACCCGGCTGCCGTTTCGCACAGCGTTGTTTGTATGCAAAGGAAAGGTGCCACGGTCAACAACCTATTCTTCGCCAAATAACGGAAGGGCACAGCGTTGCCTGCCATTTTGCCGAGGAGCTTGAATAGTTATGGCCGGTAATGCTTTTGAAAAGTATATTAAGTTGTTTAAGCCGGTTATGGAGGCTATCCAGGAGCTTATGGGCGATTCTTGTGAGCTTATTCTCCATGATTTAAGCAAACCGCTGACCTCAGTTAGCGCCATAGCCGGTAACGTTACAAGCAGACAGCTAGGGGCGCCTGTTACGAATCTTGTGGTAAAGGCTCTTGAGGCAGACGGGGATAATACCGGTGACATACTTTCATACGAGGGAATAACAAAGGACGGGCGAAAGCTACGTTCGTCAACAATATTTATTAGAGATGATTTGGGGCATATAATCGGCTGCTTGTGTATAAATTTAGACTTAACAGATTATCAGATAGCCGAGCGGCTTATATCAAACCTTTGTAAAACAAAGGAGCAGCCTATTCAGCAGGAGCGGAAAAATGAAACGTTTTCCCAAGATATAAGCGAGATTGTGGAGGACATTATCCGCTTTGAGTTTAACTCTTTTGACAAGCCTGTGCCTATGATGAACAGAAACGATAAGCTAACGATTATGATGCAGCTAGAGCAAAAAGGAGTTTTCGGCGTTAAGGGAACCCCGGAGATTGTGGCTCAATATATGGGCGCTTCTGTTTTTACGATATATAATTATTTGAAGGAAATTAGAAACGTTGTTAAATAAAAAAAGGGCTTTGAGAAGGATTATCTCAAAGCCCTTTTAGTTATTTTAGAAGTAATATTAACCCATCATATCAGCTTTCAAAGCTGAATGCGTCAATTGTTATGTAAACATCTTCTGAAAGGTCATTTTTTGTGCCGGTTGGTTTTATTTTAATTGTATGAGCGCCGGGTGTTAACCCATTGATTCTGTAAAGTATCTTTTGGGGTTGTAGGTTACTTGAATATAAGTCTATTGTTTGTTTTAAGGTTCCGTCAATATAAATTTCTGCATTACCTAAGTTATATGATGTTGCGCCAATCCAGCTAACCCCTGTACCTGTAAAGGTAAATTCGGCGTAGGCGCTTATATCCTTTGTAAAGTGCTGGTCATTTGAAAAGAAAGTGTTGTCGTTGTTATGGTACGTCCATGGGCCCGTGTATGTTATTTCGCTTGAATTGTCGTTCACATCAAAGCTGTTGTTGACAACTTCATCCTCATAACAATCAAAGGCATCAACTGTCACATAGTATCCAGCAGACAAATCATTTTTTCTGCCGGTTGGGACAATTTTAATAGTATGCACTCCGGTTGTTAAATCAGAAGCACTAAACAGCACCTTTTGCGTTTCAAGGGAAGGCGAGTAAAGGTCAACCGATTGAACCAGTACATTATCAATATAAACATCAGATATACCCAAGTTATTGGATGTTGCGCCAATCCAGTCAACTCTTGCGCCTTGGAAGGTAACCTCCACGTAACTGCTTGTGTTGTCGGTAAAATGCTGGTCATTGGAATAAAACTGCGGGTCATTGATATGGGGCAACCAAGAGCCGATGTATTTGACTTTGCTGTCATTATCGTTATAACGCACCAATTCCAATGATCTACTAACGGTTATTTGGCAGGTATCCAAAGCGCTGCCATCTGTCAAGGCGGCTGTAATAGTTACTTGACCAGGGGTTATAGCTGTTACAATACCTGTTTCGCTTACTGTTGCAACAGAAGCATTACTGCTTGACCACACAACTGTTTTAACCGGAGCTGATTCAGGAAGAACGATTGCTGAAAGAGTGAAGGTTTCGCCAACTTTCATTTCAGTTGTTTCAGGGGATATTGTAACTGTTGTTGGTGGTTCAATAGGAGGCAACCTGTCGGCTAACCATCTAAGGACAGGGAATGTGTCGGACATAACCCATATGTTGGTAAAATCCCAGCCTAAGTTTTCATAGGTTTGCTGCTTCTTTAAGTCTTCAAGTGTGGTGTTTTGGCCGTTAGCGTCGGAATGGGTGCCGGTGGGGTATGTAAGGGTTGAACCTACGTATACGGGGAGCTTGTCCCAGGCTAGGTTGTTGCTAAGGGTACCACCGCTATTGGCTACACTTATACGCCTAGGGGATGTTCCTGTCAATGAACTGTTAATTGCCACATTTTGTGATGCTGATGCTCCTTTAACAAATGAAGCTGAGATACCACCAACAGAATATGAACCAGTAACAGAACATGTTGATAACGAAAGATAAACGCCTGAATAATTTATTTGGGAAACAATGCCGCCAGCGTTATTCTGCGCTGTTACCTTCCCAGAACTATAGCAATTGTAAATATTAGAATTGTATAATTCACCAGCTATACCTCCAACGCAAGAGTTGCCACTTATGCTGCCACTATTGTAACATTCGGTTATAGTGGCTCCCATTGCATTGCCAACAATTCCACCGATACCAAAAACATTATTAGTGCTTACTATATTGCCATAGTTTGCACAGCGTCTAATTATAACACCTGTACCAGAAACTGGAAAAACACTAGCAGCATAACCAACTATGCCTCCTAGTTCACCGTCATTGCCTTGGATAACTACATCAGATGTAATATTTTCTAGAAGACAGTCGCCATCAGCACGAGCTGCTACAGTGCCAACCAATCTACAGCCGGATATATTTCCGTCCCTGAAATTTACGTTTTTTACAGTAGCATTTTGCAGCTTTCTGAAAAATCCAGAACATCCGAAAGTATCAACTGACGAGTGCAAACGAGGATTTTCACAAGTATGCCTTAAATTCCTAATAGTATGCCCATCACCGTCAAAAACCCCTGTAAATAAAGGTATAGGATTCCAGTTTTCGGCTGTCAGCGTAATATCACTTATCATTTTGTAATGTTTTTCGCCGCCAAGGAGAGTAATGTTAATTAAGTCTTCTTCAGAATCGAGTAGAAAGGGCTTTTCTGCTGTGCCAAAACCTTGGACGCATACGTCGGCTTTGACGGATGTTACAGGAAAAACAGGCAAGTAAAACGAAATTACAAAAGCAATAACCATAGCGAGCATTTTTTTTAATGTCATTAAAATCACTCCTATCTTCTTTTGTTTTATTTTAGTACAATAGGTTTTTAAATCTATCGTACGTATTGCCTGAGGTGTAACTAATAGTTGTTTCTAACAGTATAACAGTGCAATTTTAACAGTGTCAAGAAATTTACAATTTCTTTACCTTTTATTTATTTTTCGACGTTTCACTAGGATATACGGGTTATTTCAATGTAAACATTCACAGAATCTGTCATAAAATAATACTATCCCAGCAGTATTATTTAACTTATCGTTATCTTCCGAAGTAAAGCTCCGACGAAAAGAGGTAATAAAATTGAGTATTATAAATGATGAAATTATGCAGATAATAACGTCCGGGGCGTTTCAGAGAATCGTCTGCCTTGATAACATTACCATTGCACAATTTAATGCTTTGTGTACCTTGCTTATAAAAAGCAATATACCCTTTGACACAACCTACACAACCGGAACACGAAGGGACGCCCCTTCCTTGCAGGTTACTATATACATTAATCCAAACACAACACTTGTATACACATTTAACAGCGGCATACAAAACAACAGCACAAATATGCAATGATTAATATTACGACTGATTGACAATTGCCGTCTTTTCCATTACAGTTGATTTAATGAAACTTAGCGTATAAAAGGGCGGTGATTAAGTGGTTAAAGTCAAATTTTACGGTGCGCTGAAAAAATACATGTCCTCTGCCGACAGCGAAGGTTTTATGACAATCGGCGAAAGACCGGAAGGGTTGACGATAGAAGAGGTTTTGGCAATGACAAGCCTTAGTGATACAAACGTAAGATACAGCGTGCTTGTTAATGGGGCTAAAAAGCAAAAGGATTATGTTCTTTTGGATGGAGACGTCATTATTGTTATGCCGCTGTTAACAGGTGGTTAAAGATTTTATTTGACAAATAATTGTTGTGTATTATAGAATAATATGTATAGTTGTTACTATACCGAAGGCGCAAAGGAGGATTTTTATGTTTCTTTTTCCAGATGCAAAAGTGCTGGATGTTAACCTATCAACGAGTCAAATCAAAACCGTAACTATCCCGGGCGAAACATATAGATTGTACCCAGGAGGATCCGCTCTCGCCTTATATTTAATAATGCGTGAAATGAACCCAACAACAGACCCATATGCAGAGGATGCGCTTTTGGCGTTTACAGTTTCACCTTTTGTTGGGTTGCCTGTTTCCGGCAACAGCCGCTTGGTAATATCCGCCAAAAGCCCTCTAACCGGAACGATTGGAGACAGCCAAAGCGGCGGTTTTTTCCCTGCTAGCCTGAAAGGCAACGGTTACGACGCCATTCTTTTCAGAGGAATAGCAAAAACCCCCGTCTACCTTTACATAAATGGCGATAAAGCAGAGCTTAAATCAGCCGAAAAGTTATGGGGGAAAAGTATGCCGACGGCGGACGCCGAGGATTTAATAAGGTCAGAGCTTAATGACGACAAGTTAGATATAGCTCAAATAGGCCCGGCAGGAGAAAACAAAGTACGTTATGCTTGTGTTTTAAGTGATGCCACAAGAGCAAACGGAAGAAACGGAATGGGCGCAGTAATGGGCTCTAAAAACCTAAAGGCTGTTGTTGTTAAAAAGACAGGCGCAAGAGAAGCCTTTAATAAAGAAGCCTTTATGGAATTTGTGAGAAGCACAAAAACTTATCTTGAAGAAAACGATGCGGTAGCCGGCCTTGGCCAATACGGAACAGCCGGGGATACGGAAGGCTTTAGCGACGAGGGTTATTTACCAACCAAAAACTGGCAAACCGGTTATTTCCCCGAGGGAGCTAAAAATATTACCGGCACTACAATGTACGATACTATTCTAAAAGAACGGGACACTTGTTTTGCTTGCGCCGTCCGATGCAAAAGAGTAGTTGAAATACCCGAAAGAAACGTTCTGCCAAGGTACGGCGGGCCTGAATATGAAACCGTTGCAACCTTTGGCTCTTATTGCGGCGTGGGGGATCTTGCCGACGTTTGCGTAGGAAACCAGCTTTGTAATATGTACGGCCTAGACACAATTTCCGCCGGAGCGACGATAGCTTTTGCTATGGAGTGTTATGAAAAAGGGTTAATCACTAGCGAGCTGACAGGTGGTATGGAGCTTAAGTTTGGTAACGGCAAGGTTTTTGAAGAGCTTATACCACAAATAGTTAACCGCAGCAGCAAGTTGGGTAATCTTTTAGCCGAAGGTTCGGCAAGAGCCGCCGAAGTTATTGGTAACGGCGCCGAAGAGCTTTTTATGGGCGTGAAAAAGCAGGAGTTCCCGGCCCATATGCCTCAATGGAAGCCGTCGGTAGGTTTAATTTACGCTGTTAATCCTTTTGGAGCAGACCATCAGTCAAGCGAGCACGACCCATTCCTTGTAACGCCGCCGGAAGCCGAATGCAGACAGCGACTTGGAATGCTTGGTATTTGGAAAGGTTACGAGGATCAGTTTTCTTTGGATGATGAAAAGATACGTTTCGCCTTTGAAAGCCAATGTTATTTTTCGATTCTTGATACGCTTTGCTTATGCCAGTTTGTTTGGGGGCCTGCATGGGAGCTTTATGGGCCGCTGGAAATGCTTAAGTTGTGTAAGGACGGCTTAGGTTGGGAAACCACTATGACCGAGCTTTTAAAGGTTGGAGAACGCAGAATTAATATGATGCGTTATTTCAACGCTCAAAACGGGTTTACTAAGGCTGACGACAAGTTGCCTCAGCGTATTTTCGAGCCTATGCCTGACGGAGCCTCAAAAGGCCAGCAGCTTAACAAAGAAGAATTCTATGGGGCTGTTGAACGTTACTACGGCTTTGCCGGCTGGGATAAGGAAACAGGAAATCCTACGGAGGATAATCTAAGAAGGTTGTCGCTGGGATGGCTGTTGGAGAAATAGATATTTAAACGGCAAATTTCGTGGCATTAACTATTGACAAATTATTAAAGTGCAATTATAATTTTTCGTATAAATTATATACGAAAGCTGCTTCGTTATGTATGATATACACAAATATGTCGTTACTGATGAAATCCAGCATAGGCTTTTTTGCCTATGCTGTTTTTGTTTTTAGCTCTAGGGGGGATACAATGCAAAAATATGAAAGCATTTATATTATCGGAGAGTCAAGAACAAACCATGATAACGCAATAACTAAAATCTACGGTTCCTTTTATATTGCCTTTGAAGTTTCTTATAATGACGGCATAATCCTATCCTTTGCATGTACCCACACACTAAACCTTACAGAAGAATTTCTACGCAAAATATTTATAGGCAAAAGCCTAGAAAAAGACTACGAAGAGCTGGAAAGCGAAATTGCTTCCAGATATTACGGCTCATCGGTTAAAGCGGTTTTGGTTTCCTTAAAAGATGCTCATAAGCGTTATATGGATGCCAAAAAAAAGATAAGCTCTGACAGTAATTAATGATTTAATAAATATTTATTCATTAATTGCTTAGTAAAAATCAAATAAAAGAAAGGAGCTAACCCATGAAAATTACGGAAATCCGGCTAGGCTCAATTTCCGTTCCGCTGAGAGTGCCGTTTAAAACGGCCTTGCGCTCAGTAGAAAGTGTTGAGGACATCATAGTCGAAATACATACCGATACAGGGCTTGTGGGGTATGGTGAAGCCCCACCTACAGGCGTTATTACCGGCGATACAACCGGAGGTATCATTGGCGCTTTAAAAAGCCATATTATCCCAACGCTTATTGGCAGAGACGTTGACTGCTTTGAAGACGTTATAAAGGCATTGCAAACCTGTATCGTTAAAAACAGCAGCGCTAAAGCAGCGGCGGATATGGCTTTATGGGACTTATACGGCCAGATGTATAAAATACCTGTTTACAAAATACTTGGCGGCAGCCGGAAAAGTATAGTGACAGATATTACAATCAGCGTAAACACTCCCGAGGAAATGGCACGTGATACGGAAACGGCAATTAGCCGGGGTTATGACTGCCTGAAGGTTAAAGTAGGCTCAAACCCTGCCCTTGATGAGCAGCGTTTACTGGCTGTTAGAAAAGCCGCTGGGCAAAAGGCTTGTTTACGTATAGACGCTAATCAGGCATGGACGCCGAAACAGGCTGTTGCGTTATTGGATAGTATGCAAAACAAAGGCGCAAATATCGAGTTTGTTGAACAGCCGGTTAAGGCTCATGACTTTGAAGGCCTAAAATATGTAACGGAGCGCTCGCCGATTCCTGTTTTAGCTGACGAAAGCGTTTTTTCGCCGGAGGATGCGATAAAGATTATGCAGATGCGCGCGGCTGACCTTGTTAATATTAAGCTGATGAAATGCGGAGGGATTTACAATGCCCTTAAAATTGCATCGGCGGCGGAGGTTTACGGCGTAGAATGTATGATTGGCTGTATGCTTGAGGCAAAGGTAAGCGTTAATGCCGCCGTACACCTAGCTTGCGCCAAACAAATTATTACTAAGGTTGACCTTGACGGCCCTGTGCTTTGCAGCACCGACCCAGTTAAAGGCGGCGCAACGTTTAACGAAAGCAGCATTACGGTTTGTGATGAGCCTGGTCTTGGTATAAAGGGCATTGACGGCATCAGATATTTGGCTTAGACTATAAAAAAACGCCAAAGTCAGTAAAAGCATAATGTCTGACCCCTTGTTACCACGGCAGTATCGGCCACAAAAATAAATAATAAAGGAGAATCTGCATGATTACAAATGGTTTTACGTACATTGCATTTCTTGTTTTT
>CAZEYG010000041.1:0-9981 GCA_964516575.1 uncultured Defluviitaleaceae bacterium | reverse complement strand
AAGTTGGTATTACGGCGGCAATTAAATGTGTCATTAGTTTTAAAAACATACTTTATATCATTCATGGAGATTGCTATGGAAACAGATAATTTATATTTAGGCAGTGTTGTTATGGAGCCAAACGCTCCTGTAATTGCAGGTACGGTTTCCACATGGGTGTTTAAATACACAGTGGGGCGGTATGGCATAGAGGATTCAGGCGGCATACGTTTGGCGTGGCGTATGGTAAGCGACTGGGAGTTTCCACAATTTGACGACCCAAAGGCCTTTGCTTATACGACCGTATCAACTAACGGCAACGCACAGTTGGATATTACATATTCACGATTTATAAGGCCGTATACAAACAGCCTTCATGTTCGGGTAGTTAGAGGTTCATTAAAAGAAGGCGATATTGTAACAATAAAAATAGGCGATACATCGGGCGGCAGCCCCGGGGCAAGAGCTCAGTCTCATATAGAAAAAAATCATGAATTTAGAATTTATTTAGACGCTACCGGTTCAGGTATTTTCCGGTTGGCCGGAGAACCAATGTTTATTGATGTTCAGCCAGGATATCCACACAGACTTCAGGCTGTTTTGCCGGGAACTGTAAAGCCGGGTGAACCCTTTGCCGCTACAATACGATGTTTAGACGAGCTTGGTAATCCGTCTTCACGCTTTAAAGGCAAAGTTAACCTTAAAATTGCAGAGCTTAATAGCTGCGATTATGTCTTTCCGGAAAGCGTAGATTTTACAAATTCTGAAACAGGTGCTATTCGTATAACGGATTGCATATTTAATAAGGAAGGTTTTTTTCATCTGCTGGCTGAATGTAATGAAGAAGGTCTTGAAGCTGTCAGTAACCCATGCAGATGTCAACAGGATGCAGAAAAAAACCTATACTGGGGTGATCTGCACGGTCAAAACGCAGACACTTTGGGTACAGGAACATTAGACGAATATTATACATTTGCTAGAGATATTGCCGCTATAGATGTTGTAAGCTGGCAGGGTAATGACTTTGAAATAACAAATGCCACATGGGAAAAAGTTCGTAATAAAACCATTGAATACAATGAAGAGGGACGTTTTATTGTATATTTAGGTTATGAATGGTCCGGCAGCTCTCCCCAAGGGGGCGACTACAACGTATTTTTCTTAGGCGACAGTGAGCAGTTTTACCCAAGCAGCAATTGGGTGTCCGCCCCGAATGCTAACCCTGATTTGGTAACAACCCCTGTATCTAAGTTATGGGAGAGATTTGAAGGGCGCAACGACGTAATGTCGATACCTCACGTAGGCGGCAGATGCGGAAATCTTGCATATTTGGATACATCTGTTTGCCCGGCGGTAGAAATCCATTCCCATCATGGTACTTTCGACTGGTTTGCGCTGGAAGCTATGCGCCGTCGCCTGAAAGTAGGTTTTGTTGCATCAAGCGACGACCATACATGTAGACCGGGATTGTTTTTTCCAAGCTGTGGCAAAACTCCTTCCGGTGGGTTTGACGTAGCCTCCGGGTATTATGGAATTTGGGCAGAGAGCTTAACAAAGCAGTCTGTTTGGAATGCACTTAAAGCCCGTCATTGTTATGCTTCTACCTTTGACAGAATATATTTGCAGACAAGGCTGAAAGACGGCTTTATGGGCGACGATATAGTACTAAACAGCTCTGCTCAATTGGAAATTACAGCTTGCGGCGCTGTGCCGCTGGATAGAATCCTTATATATAACTGGGATAAGCAGGTTGCGGATTTACAGCTTAGAAAAGCAGACCCTAAGCGTATACGGGTTCGCTGGAGAGGCGTAATACCCGGTGGTAAACATAAATCTACAAGCTGGGACGGCGCTCTGTTTTTGGAGGGCGGGCGTATTAGAAACGCAGAGGAATACGCTTTCGACAGAGAGGATCAAGGCATAAAAACAAAAAGCAGCTCTTCTATAAGTTGGGTTTCATCTACTTCTGGGGATTATGATGGTGTTATATTAACGATAGACGCTGAAAAAACCGCAACCCTTTGCTTTACTTCACAACAGGGAAACTGCAAGGTTAACTTAAATGCAATTTCAGATAAACCAATTGAAATTAACCTTAACTCTAACTGCACCGTTGAGTTTTGTCTAGCGCCTGTCTTACCACAAAATGAAAAGGAATGGTTCTCTCTTTGTCAGGCAAATATTAAGTGGTCTATTGAACCGGAAGAAAGCGAATCAGCTTGGTGGGTTAAGATTATTCAGGAAAACGGTAATGCCGCATGGGCGTCGCCAATATTTGTAAGAAAAGGATAACTATTTCGGCGGCAATTAAATATGTTTTTCACTGCCGGGGTAATAGAAGCAGGAGGGTTAAAAATGCATTTGGGTCTTGATATTGGAAGCAGCAGCATAAAGGCGTTATTGTTCGATGGGCCTAACCATTATAAAGCGTCTGCTGATTACCCCGCCGGTTATAGCTGCTTTGAGCAGGACGCAAAAATGGTGTCTGAAGCCGTGAAGGCTGCTATACAAAAGCTCATTAAAACACATAATATTAAGCCGGATAAAATTACTACAATCGGTCTTTGCGGCCACGGCCCAAGTATTGTTTTTGTTGATAAAGCAGGAACCGCCGTTACACCTGTAATTACGTGGCAGGATACAAGAGCACTTAAAGAAGCCGCCGAGTTAAGAGGGCGCTGGCCAGGTTTTGAAAAGGACGGTACATCTTATGAAGCGAAGCTGCTTTGGTATTACAGAAATTTCCAAGAGCTGTGCGGCGGTGGTTATACGGCTCTGTATCCAAAGGATTATTTAGTTTTACTCCTCACAGGACGCTGTTGCATGGATTGTTCAACTGCTTCCGCCATAGTTTACTACGACAGAAATTCAAAAAGCTGGAGCAGCAGGGGAATTCTACCGTTGGAGATGATGCCCGAAGTGGTGGATTCATGGGAGGAATCAGGCCAAACAGCTACAGGCTTTAGCAGAGATTGCGGCTTGCCGGATGGTATCCCTGTTTTCTCGGGAGGTATAGATTGCTTTTGTGAAGCGGTTGGAGCAGGTGGCCTTGATTACGGTACTGTTGTGGACGGCTCAGGAACATCAACCTGCCTTACCCGTGCCGTTGAACGAAATGATACTGCAAGCTGGCATGTTTTACCTGATTCGGCTCTGCATATTAACATGTTATCCTCTACGGGAGCAGCATTTAAGTGGTTTCAAAACCAAATAGCTTCCGGTGAAGTGGAAGCGCTAATGGAAGGCATACGTCCGGAAAGGCCGGAGCATATAATCTTTTTGCCTTATTTATCCGGTGAGCGCTGCCCTATATGGGATGAAAAAGCTCGTGCAGTGTTTTTGGGTATAGACGGAAGCACAGGTAAGCAGCAGCTTTTACAGGCTGTACTTCAAGGAGTTGGTTTTGCTATAAGGCAAAATCTTGATGCAATGGGTCAAGGAATAAACATTGTAAATGCCGTTGGCGGCGGAAACAGAAGTGATGTTTGGCTGCAGATTAAGGCTAATATTTGCGGCGTTCCCTTTGATAAGCTAGAGGAACAGGATGCCTCTGCCTTTGGTGCGGCATTAATCGGAGCAATCGGTAATAAGGATTATAGTGTATCCGACGCCAAAGCGTTAGTTGTTGTTAATAAACGCTTTGAGCCGGAAGCAAAATGCAAAGCTGAATACGACGGATTATATAAAAACTATAAAAAACTGTATCCGGCTTTGAAGGATATTTATCATGATATGTTTACTCAACGTGACGGTATTTAACGAAGAGCGTGTCTAATATCTCCATTTTGTCATCTTTTCGGCAAATTTTCCTAATTGCTCAAAAATCCACCAAAAGCGAGATATTAGACAGGCTCTAACCGACATATGAGTTAATAACATATAAACTACTTTTGATTATTTTAAGGAGGAATTAAAATGAAAAAGAGTTCATTACGTATTGCTGCACTGACAATTTGTGCCGTATTAACGCTTAGTGCGTGCAGCAGCCCAAAAGAAGAGCCAAAAGCAAGCGAAGCTCCGGCAAGCGCTGCTCCAACTCAAGCTGCTGCTCCCGAACCAGCTAAGGCAAGTGAAGCTCCGGCTGCTAAAATCGGTGAAGGCCGTACTCTTGTAGTAGGCGTTTGGGGCGCAGAGCAAGAAGAATTGGTACGCGAACATGTTATTAAACCTTTTGAAGCTGAAACAGGTGCTAAGGTTGAGCTTATCCTCGGCGGAACAGCAGACCGTTACAGCAAGCTTTACGCAGAAGTAGACAATCCTTCGATGGACGTAATGTATTTAAACAAGGCTCAAACAGAGCAGGCTTCAAGAGACGGCATGATTTTAGCTGCCGACCCTGTAGGTATAAGCAACTACAACTCTCTTTATGACGTTGCTAAATGCGGAGACGGTTATGGCGTAGCATTAATTGCAACAGGTCTTATGTATTCAACAGAAGAATTCAGCACTCCTCCAGAGAGCTGGTCAGTTGTTTTAGACTACAAAGGAAAAGTAGCGCCATACACATTCCCAAGCTCACAAGGTACAGCTTTCTTATGTATGCTTTCACGTGCTATGGGCGGAGACGATAAAAATGTAGACAAAGCATTTGAGGCTTTGGCAGGCTTAAAGCCTTATCCGTTAGTTGCTTCCGGCATACCTGAATTAAATCAGGCGTTTTTAGACGGTGATATTGTTCTTGCTCCTCAGATGAGCGGTTATGTATATTCAGCAGCTTCCGAAGGAATACCTGTTGATTTTGCCGTGCCTAAAGAAGGCGCTGTTTTAAGCATGAACTGTGCTGTTATTCCTAAAAACACCAAAAACGCCGACCTTTCCAAAATATTTATAAACTATCATCTGGCTCAGGCTTGCCAAGAAGGTTATGCTAAACGTTTGTTCTACGGCCCAACCAACTCTAAAGTAGTTCTTGATAAAGAGCTTGCTGATAAGGTAGTTTACGGTAATGAAGACGTTGCTAAGCTGGTA
Source organism: uncultured Defluviitaleaceae bacterium (assembly GCA_964516575.1). Lineage (GTDB taxonomy): Bacteria > Bacillota > Clostridia > Lachnospirales > WRBF01 > CAZEYG01. Next base: position 5,034 of record CAZEYG010000041.1, on the reverse strand, counting down.
GCTCTTGATAACGAATGGCTTCAAAGCCAAGAAGCTGCTTGGACAGAAAAATGGAATAATATGATTTTAGACTAAGCGAAACGGGATTTATAAATATATGGGAATGTATTAAGAGGATACATTCCCATATAAGTAAAAAATAAGCTTAAAAAACAAGCTTTCTATATTCAAGCTTCATATATTAATGGTGCATAAAAAAAGGGAGGTGCAACGTTCAGTGCATACAAAAAATTCCGGCCTCCGGCTGAAACCAGCAAAATACATGCTTTTAGCACCTGGTATACTAATTCTTACGCTTTGCTTCTTTCTGCCTCTGATATATTTATTTGTTTTATGCGTTTATCATGGAATACCGGGAAGCGGCCTTATCGACTACTCTAACCCAAATCTTGACAACTTCATACGTTTTTTGGAGTCTTATAACTTAAAGGTTTTGTGGCGTACTGTGAAAATTTCGTTTATGGCTACAATATTATCCCTTATAATAGGTTATCCTATCGCTCTTTCGATGACAAAGGGCAGTAATAAAAAGAAAAGCATTATGCTGGCTTTATTATTGACCCCTCTTGTTACAAACGTTATAGCCAGAACGTTAGGTTTAATGATTATTTTTGGAAATAGTGGTTTTGTTAATTCCGTTATAAAGTCTTTGGGATTTAAGGGCATAAAGTTTTTAGGAACCGAGTTAGGTATTGTGCTGGGATTGGTTCAGGTATTTACGCCATACATGGTATTGTCTATAAAAGCGGTTTTAGACAACACTAACTTTAATTTGCAAGAAGCCGCAAGAGATATGGGCTGCTCAAAATGGAGTGCATTCAGAAAGATTGTTTTTCCGCTTAGTATGCCGGGTATTGTAGCAGGTAGCCTGTTTGTTTTCCTTCTTAGCTTTAGCTCATACGTAACACCGAAGCTGATGGGCGGAGGTACTATCATGACTATGTCCATGTATGTTTACCAGCAGGGTATGATTCTGATGGATTGGCCTTTTGCGGCGTCTACGGCTATGGTTTTAATGATGGTTTGTCTTATTATTATTACTCTGTATAATAAAATGACATCAAGAATAGAGCGTATGAATGACCGTACAGGTATTTACAGAAACGTTAATTACGGCTCAGGCTGGTATGTGTTTACAGGCCAGGTAAAAGACTTCTTTTATGACATATACGCATCAGTTATGCGGAAGGTTGAAGAATCTGAAGGCGGCCGCAAGATTGCTTCCGGATTGTCGGTATCATTAGAAAAAATTGGCGGAGTATTAGTAAAAATAATGGTAGTCTTAGGTATAATTTTTATTATATGCCCGTTGCCTATTGTTATCATAAGCTCATTTACAAAGGCTAATTTGGTTTATTTTCCGCCTAAAGCATTATCATTTAAATGGTACATAGGCTTATTAAATAAAACGGAATATCTTCGTAGCTTTACAGTCAGCCTTAGATTGGCGGCGTTTTCGGTTTCAACAGCCCTTGTTTCAGGCACTATGGTTGCTGTAGCCTTAACCCGTTTCCGTTTTAGATTTACTAATTTTCTACGCACGTTCTTTCTTTCGCCGCTTATGGTGCCGGGCATTATATTTGGTTTAGCCGCAGTCCGTTATGCTTCTTTTATCGGATGGTCAGCTTCTTTTAAAGCCCTTTTAGCCGCTCATATAGTTATATGCAGCACTTATGTAATACGTACGGTGCTTTCCAGCTTAGTAGGTTTTGACGGCTCATTAGAAGAGGCTGCAAGGGATTTGGGCGCTTCGCCTTGGCAAACCTTCTGGAAGGTTACTTTCCCGATAATCCGCCCGAGTATTATCGTTGCCGGTTTATTCAGCTTCATAACTTCGCTTGACGAGACTACCACAAGCGTGTTCCTTGTAGGCGGCCAAAGCATTACTCTGCCTGTCAGGATATTCAGCCAGCTGGAATACGGTCTTGAGCCTACTATAACCTGCATATCCAGCCTGCTTGTAATATTTGCTATAATTATCTTATTGGTCATCGACAGAATGATAGGCCTTCATAAGTTTAAAATCTGAACGGAGGAGCATTTATGGTACAACTTGAAATCAAAGGCCTTTGCAAGAGCTTTGGAAGCGTAAAGGCCGTTGACCATATTGATATATCAATAGAAGAAGGGGATATGCTCTGTTTATTAGGCCCGTCCGGTTGCGGAAAAACTACGCTTCTTCGTTTGCTTTCAGGCTTTTTAGAGGCTGATAAAGGCAGTATCTTAATGGGTGGCGTTGACGTTACAAATCTTCCGCCGGATAGACGGCCTACCTCACTTGTATTTCAAAATTATGCATTATTTCCTCACCTTAATGTTTATGAAAATGTTGCTTTTGGGTTAAAATTAAAAAAGCTGCCCAGCCGTGATATTCAGGTTAAGGTAGCTGATATGCTTAAAATAGTTGGCTTGGAAGGCATGGACAAAAGAGCTATAACACAGCTTTCAGGCGGCCAGCAGCAAAGAGTCGCCTTAGCAAGAGCTCTTGTTATGGAGCCTAAGGTGTTGCTTTTGGACGAACCCCTTTCTAATTTGGACGCAAAGCTAAGGGTTGAAACCCGCCAGCAAATACGTAAGCTGCAACAAAACCTAGGTATTACATCCGTGTTTGTAACACACGATCAGGAAGAAGCTATGTCAATGGGCGACAAAATTGCAATACTTGAATCGGGAGCGTTGCAGCAGCTTGGAAGCCCTATGGAGCTTTATAGAAACCCGGCGAATACATTTGTAGCCGGATTTTTAGGGACACCTGCTATGAACTTTGCTAATGTTGTATGTACCGGCGGTCTTGTAAAGATGGGTGAATCTGAGCTTAAAGGATTAGCTAATCATGCGGACGGGGACTATGTTTTAGGTGTACGTCCGGAGGATATTTCTCTTGATGAAAACGGACAGATGACGCCGTTATCCGGGACAATAAGCCAGGTAGAATTACTTGGCGACCATGCGTTAGTATATATCGCCTGGAATGGGAAAAACATCTGCTGCCGTGCTGCTGTGCATGAAGGTCTTAAGGACGGTCGCAAGATTGAGTTTACATTAGATTTAACACGGACTAAGTTGTTTAATCCTTCAACAGGGAAATGTGTTTAAATACTGTAAATAATCTTATATATTAAATTGTTTTACATAATAAAGAAACATAATAAAGGAGCTAATTTTATGAAACGTTTAAACAGAATTTTTAAGCCAGACGGAAAAACCGTTATAGTAGCTATGGATCACGGCATGGGTATGAATGTTAACCCGGCATTAGACCGTACAGGAGATTTGCTTAAAGCTATTGTTGCCGGAGGCGCTGATGCGGTACTTGTTTCTTATGGAATAGCCGCTAAATATTCAAATATTTTACAGGATATAGGTCTTATAGTCCGCTGTGACGGAGGATACTCAGCTTTGACTGATAAAGGCGGAAACGGCTGCCCAAGGATGCTGTTCTCTGTTGAGGACGCTTTAAAGCTAGGCGCTGATGCCGTAGCTTGCAACGGCTTCCCAGGAACACCTGACGAACAGGATTGCATGAAAAATGTTGCGGAGCTCGCACGTCAAGGTAATGTATGGGGAGTTCCCGTTATGGCGGAAATGCTTCCCGGCGGGTTTTCATCAGAGCCGCCGAAAACATACGAGAACATAAGACTGGCCGCAAGAACCGGCTGTGAGTACGGCGCAAGTATAATCAAGACTACATTTGCAGGCACTCCCGAACAGTTTAAGCAAGTTATAGACGCCTCATATCAGCCGGTAGTCATTTTAGGCGGAGAAGCAACAAGCGAGTTGCCCGATCTTTTTGATTGTATTGAAAAAGCAATGTCAGTTGGCACAAGCGGCGTGGCAATAGGACGTAACGTATGGAAACACCACGACCCCGAAGCGGTAACAAGAGCTCTTTGCGACCTTGTTCATAATGGTAAAAAAGCCGCTGACATCAAGCTTTAAGGAGGCGCTCTTATGATACCTGATACTATGAAGGCGCTTGTTGTAACTGATAATGAGCAAATAGAGATTAGAGAATTAAAAACGCCTGTTCCTGAGGCAGGCGAAATATTGATAAGGCTTGAAAAATGTTTTATATGCACATGGGAGCAGCGTATTTTTTTAAACGGAGCCGGCATGAAGCTGCCATTTGTACCGGGACATGAGGCTTCCGGTGTTGTGGCCGCTATACCCGAGGGCACAATAACTTCCTTTAAAATTGGCGATCCGGTGGTAGTTAAAACTCTTGATAGCTGTGGGCATTGTGAGTTTTGTTATCAAGGTTTGGATAATCAGTGTATTGGTAAGGCTAAGAAGCGTTTCTACGATGATATACCAGGCTCTGGCGGAATGGCTCAGTATATTGCGCTTCCACCCCAAAGAGTATATCCCCTACCCGACCCTAACTGTGACTTAACAGTGGCTGCTTTTGCCGAACCTGTAGCTTGCTGCTTGCGTAGCCTTGAACAGGCAAGTATCCAAATGGGTGATGATGTTGTTATTGTAGGCGGCGGAATTATGGGCCAGTTGCATAATGTTTTAGCGCAAAAGCAAGGCGCACGTACTATTGTCGCAGAGTTAGATGAAAACAGAAATAAGCTGGCTAAAGAAATGGGCGCTTACGCAACAATCAACCCTGCCAAATGTGACCCTGTGGCTCGGATAAAGGAGCTTACAAATGGCAAAGGGGCAAGCGTTGTGTTTTTAACAGCAGCTTTAGTATCCCTTGCGGAACAATATTTGGATGCTTTGAATAAAATGGGAACGATAGTTTATTATTCCTCGTTTCATCCTGATGTAAATATAGCTGTCAGCCCAAACAAAATCCACTACAGCGAAAAGAAAATAACAGGTGCGTATTCTCCTACATCAAAAGGCTTTTACACTGCCGCCCGATTATTAAGTTATGGGATAATAGATGTGAAGCCGTTTGTTTCTGAGATGTTCCCGATGGAACAGGCGGAAGCTGCTTTCAGACGTGCAATATCGCCGGAAACAATGCGTGTCGGTATTAATCTTTAAATTCTTTTAATAAACCCGGCATTTAAATATTGTCTT
>CAZEYG010000040.1:5365-9990 GCA_964516575.1 uncultured Defluviitaleaceae bacterium | reverse complement strand
AATGTAATATTATTATATAATTAATTATTTTTTTTAGGCGCCTAAACAATATGTGAGGAGATGTAATTATGGACAAAAACGAAGCAAAGGACAAAATGGTGTCCCTGACCAATGACAACGCAACAAACCGCGTCCCGGACAACGAAAGGAAAAGCACCTTTGACGTAGCGATTGTTGCCGCCGGTTACTGTATATGTATGTCCGGTCTTTTTACCGGAGCTTCTATGGCTATCGGACTAACTGTTTCCCAGGCTATTATTGCTGGTATAGTCGGTAATTTAATTTTGCTTGCATATGGCGGAGCTGTTGGTATGGCAGGCGCTAGAGAAGGCGTTGCTACTTCCATGCTAGCAAGACACAGCTTTGGCAGACAAGGCTCTAAAATAATCAGCCTTGTGCTTGCTTTAACAATGCTTGGCTGGTTTTCTGTTCAGGTTGGTTTCTTTGGGGATACTATTTATGCTATGTTTCCGAATGCAGGATTTATTACAACCCCGTCTGTTGCGGCTTTTTGGGGCGGTATATTAATGCTTCTTACGGCTTATTTCGGTTATAAAGGCCTTAGCATTCTTTCAAAAATAGCAATACCTCTTATTACAATTACATCAATTATCGGTATTTACGCCGCTATTAATCATACAGGCGGCTGGGCGGCTCTTGCGGCTATGAAACCGGCGCAACCGATGGCTCTTTCAGCAGGCATCGTTATGGTTGTAGGTTCGTTTGCAGGCGGCGCTTCCGCACAGGCTGATATTTCAAGATATGCAAGAGATTCAAAGGCTTCATGGATTGCAACAATCGTTGGTTATCTTATAGCAAACCTGTTTATTATAATAGCCGGTTTTATAACAAACATGGCTACAGGCGCAGGTGATCTTCCGGCGGCAATGCTTGCTTTAGGTCTTGGCCTCCCGGCTCTTATAGTTTTAATCGGCGCACAATGGACAACAAACGACAACAATCTTTATACGGCAGCCCTTGGCTTAAGTAACGTAATTAAAATTAAAAAGTCATATATAACAATTGTTACAGGTATTTTAGCGACTATCGTAGGCGCAGCCGGCCTTTCAAACTACTTTATAAGCTGGCTTAACATACTTGGTATCGGTATACCTCCAATGGCCGGTATTATTCTTGCAGACTACTACTTCATAAAAGGTCAAAAATATGAATATGGCAAAGGCACAAAATACGCTTCATGGAACGTTCTTGCTTTTGCTAGCTGGCTTGTTGCATGTATCGTAGGTTTCAGTGTAAAATGGGGTATAGGTTCTCTTAACTCATTGGTTGTTGGTCTTGTGCTTTACCTGATTCTTATGAAAACCGTTGGCGGAAATAATGTTGGTATGGTAGGCGTAGATATAGAAGAGTAAAAAAATAATTATATATTGGAGGGATTTTATGTCACAAGCAATGGATTTTGAATTAACCCAGGCCGCTTATAAATTAATGCACGACCAGGTTATGGTTAAAAAAGGGGAAAGCGTTTTAATTACTATTGATTCTGTATGCGACACAAGAGTCGCCGACGAGTTTGCTAAAATGGCGGAAGCCTTAGGCGCAAAGGTTATGCTTGTTCGCCATTCGACGCCAAAAGGTTATGGCGCCCTTACTATGCCATATCTTCCTGACCCGCTGAAGGCTTGCGTTTTTGAAACCGACGTTTGGATTGAGCTTAACGACCAATGGCTCCTTTATTCGCCGATTTGGGATAAGGCTGTTACAAACGGCAGAACAAGACAAATTATGCTTGGTGGCTTAGGAATTGAGCGTATCGTCCGTTGTATCGGTAAGGTTGATATTGATGCACAAAAGGCATTTCAGGACGAGCTTACAAGGCTTACAAAAAACGCAAAAGAAATCCGTATAACAAGCCAGGTTGGAACAGATATTAAATTCTCCAACAAGCCTGGACGTAACATCAACAACGAAATTTTATACGATACACCGGGCGCACACTTCTTGTTAGGCCAAATTGGCTGGGCGCCTGATGAAGACACTATAAACGGCGTTATAACCTTTGACGGCTCAGTATGTGGCGGTGCAGGCGCCGAATTTATGGATTTAAGTGAAAGCCCTATCTCTTATGTGGTTGAAAAGGGTAGGATTGTCGAGTTCAAAGGCGGCAAGGAAGCAAAAATCCTTGAACAGTATTTTGCAAGCCTTGACGACCCTAATATGTACATTGCGGCTCACGTTTGTTACGGTGTTAACCCTAACGCCATATTAGCCGGCTGTACAACAGAAGACGAACGTATTTGGGGCAGTACTCAATGGGGCTTCGGGCATCAGGGCTCTAATTATTCAGGAGGCGCTCCAAGAAATGCTAAGAGCCATATCGACGGTATTTGTAAGGTTTGTACAGTTTATCTGGACGGCGTTAAGATTTTAGACGAGGGCAAATACATTGAGCCTAAGCTGGCTGAATTAGCTGCAAAATTAGGCAAATAAACGAGGTGTTTCTATGAGCAAAAGGTGCTTGAAAGGCGGCGCTGATCCGTTTCCCCCGTATCAATACTATAATTACAAGAATGAGGTTGTTGGAAGCGACTATAAGCTTGTATCGGCTCCCCTTGAAAAAGCAGGTTACGATATTAAGGTAGTTATTGACGAGTGGGGTATTATTGAGGGAATGTTATCTAGAAAAGAGCTTGATTTTGGATTTCAGGTACAAAAAACCCCGGAAAGAGAAAAGAAATATTTTTTCTCCAAACTGCTTAGAAACGCAACGACAGAGGTTATAACAGGAAATGACAAGCTTTCTTTATCCAGCTTTTCGGAAATAGCCGATAAAAACCTTAAGTTGGGTGTTATGAGGGGTTATTCCTACGGTCAAGACGTAGATAACCTTCCGGCAGAGCTTAAGGTGCCCTATGAAACAGGGGATCGGCTGCTTAAGGATATTGAAGCAGGGCATGTAGATTTAGGTATATTCGACAAGGGAGTTAAGGAATACATAATGCGGGAATTTGGCATTAAGAGCATTTACAGCATAGACAACCTGACGTTTGTACGGCCCTTATATGTTGTGTTTAATGACGAAAAAGTACGTAATGATTTTGATGCTAATTTTTAAATAATAATAAAAGCGCCTGGTTGATTAGGCGCTTTTATTATTAAAACCTTTCGGCAGAACTTTGAAAAAACTCTATAAGCTCATTCATTTTTTTCTCAGTATACGCTCTATCAGAGCCTGACATACCGTCTATTTGAATATATTTTACAACCTCTACGCCGCAGTTGCCGAACATATCCTTTACAACGGCGTTTTTTATAGGGTCTTGTAATTCGCCGTTAAATATGTCCAGAGGTGTTTCCATTGTGGCGATTACGACAGCCTTTTTGGCTGTTAAAAGGCCGTTAAGACCACCTGTTTCTTTTGGAACATAAGCCCATCCGGGAAGCAAAACCTTATCGAAAAAGCCTTTTAAAACCGCCGGCATAGAACACCACCAAACGGGAAATTGGATAACTATAACGTCAGTATTATCAATAGATTTTATATATTTGCCTACTAAGGGATCCTTGTATAAACCTTCACGCCAAAGAGCCAAATCCTCTTTGCCCATAACAGGGTTAAAATTGTCCTGTATTAAATCTATTATCTCCACTTGGTTGCCGGTTGAGAACAAAACGTTTTTAATGTTCTCAAGGGCATTACATGTAAAGCTGCCTTCGTAGGGATGGCAATTTATTATTAGGTATTTCATGACTTTTGTCCTTTCTGTAAAATTGTGTTTTTGTTTAAAAAAGCTATCTTGTATACCGGGCTCTTTCGCCTCCAATCAGTTTTGGGCGGCTATATACCGCGGTAACGTGAGCAGAGCCTATTTCCTTGATAGAAAGACGCAAGGGCACAGCCACATGTTTAATATGCATACCGATAAAGGTATCACCGATGTCTAAGCCGGCTGTTGCTTTTACATGCTCTACCATAACCGGGTCTTTAAAGTTGTAAAAAGCGGCCTTAGAGCAAGCGCCGCCGGCGTTAAGATGGGGTACGACAGTGACCTCGTCAAAGCCGTATTTTTTTTGCGCTTCCCTTTCAATAACCAGCGCACGATTAATATGTTCGCAGCCTTGAACGGCCAAATAAATTCCTTTTTCCTGAAATATTGGTAATATGGCTTCTATCACGGCGAGGCCGACCTCTTCGTTGGACGATTTGCCTATTTTGCCGCCGCATATTTCGCTGCTGCTGCAGCCTAAAACAAACAGGCTTTCGGGCTCAATCTCCACCCGGTTGAAAAATTCCGAAACAACACATTTTGCCTGTTCCCTAATTAAATTTATATCCATGTAAATACCCCCTGATTAGTCCGTAACCTTAAACATCATGTAATCCTCGTAGCCAACTATAACTTTATAATACCCGCAAAGCATTTTATTAGTCATTTCGTCACCTGTGTCAACATAAAGGCTTTTGCCGAATAATGAAAGCATTTTGTCCTTTGAAGCGGATATCATAATATTTTGCTTTCCGTCTTTTTCGATAACTGCGGCGCTGATTTTCTGGCACGTCTAATAACAGTTGATTGAAAATAAAGTCCTTGCTGTCGATGGTTATTGGGGCAATTTGGTAGTTTTTAGCCGCTAAAAAGCGCTTCACGGTTTCCTTTTTTTCG
>CAZEYG010000040.1:0-5355 GCA_964516575.1 uncultured Defluviitaleaceae bacterium | reverse complement strand
TTGCTTTCCGGCTTTTTCAATAACGGCGGCGCTGATTTGCTGATTACCCCGGCCGAATATGTAACCCTGACCGCCTATAACGGTTACGATAATCTTTACTTTATCATATTTTTCTAGTTGTTCCAATATAATTTTTTCCGTTACGTCATTTGCTATTATCTTCCGGTTGCAGAAAAGGTCTACGCCTAAAAGGGTGTTGGGTAAACCGGCAGTCTCCATTATTGAGCGGGTTGTAGAGCCTGGGCCGATTATATAAAGGGTGTCGTCTTGGAGCGTATCGGATATGTAATTTGAAATCATGGATATAGAGCCGGTTTCGCTGAAACCTCTGCCGCTTTTTAGGTTTTGCACCATTTTTCGCTCGTTCAGGATTTTTAGATAACCGTATAACTTTGCCTGAACAACGTTTTGCCTGAACAAATCCTCGTCGATATCCATAACCTCGGATTCTCTTGTGTCCTTGATTTTACCCTGCAAATATTGAAGCACAATCTCCCCGGCAGATTTTGGGTTCAGCGCATAAACAGCCGAATGTATTTTGCAGCCGGCTGGAATACCTATAGCGGGGACAGTTGTACCAACAGCGTCCAGAATATTTCTTGCTGTGCCGTCACCTCCAGCGAATAGGATGAAATCCACGTTTGCGTCACGTAAATCCTTTGCGGCCTTTTCCGTATCGGCCGGGCAGGTTTGACCGGATATTATGCTTCCCAGTTCATGAACCGTAAAACCCCATTCTCTTGCGGCATCTGCACCCATTTCTTTTGGATAGGTATAGATTTCAACCTCGTCTTTAAGCTGGCTTATAATGCCAAGGGCAATCTTTGCCTTATTATTACTTTCGGGTTTTGCGCCTAAATCTATGGCTTTTGCAAGAATTTCCTTGCCGTCGCTTCCCTTTAACCCTACCTTGCCGCCAATTCCGGCGACGGGGTTTATTATCAAGCCTATTTTTTTCATATTGTGTACCTCCATGTAGAGAAGATTAAATTCAAGATTAAACATTAGTATTAAAGGGCATAGCAGCTTTTAACCGGACTATGCCCTTGCGTTTAATTATACTGCATGTTTAAGTAATATAACCCCGGCATTGAAAAATATCATTTTTCAATGCTACCCCTTTGACGGAGCCTTGCGGCTCCTAAGGGGGTTACGGCGGCAAAATTAATGACATATTTAATTACCGCCGTAATACTTATTTCGACGTCCAGCCGCCGTCAATAGTAAGCTCTGAGCCTGTTGTAAATATTGATTCGTCGGAAGCAAGGTATAAATCTCCGTATGCAATATCCATTGGTTTGCCGATATAACCGATAGGGTGTTGCTCGCCAACCTTTTTGAAGTATTCCTCCGGCGTCATACCAGCGTCGGCAGCTTCCTTTTCGGTAAGCGCCGTATGAACATAACCGGGGTGTACCGAATTAACCCTGATTTTATAACCTTTTTCGCCGCAATGGAGGGCGGCGGATTTTGTCAGAATTGTAACGGCGCCTTTTGAAGCGCAATAAGCAAAAAGCCCCGATTCGGCAATTTGCCCGTCGATAGATGAACGGTTGATTATTGAGCAGTTTTCGCCGTTATCCTTCATAGCGTCAATGGCGTATTTTGTGCCTAAAAATACACCTGTTGCGTTAATACCCATAAGCCAGTTCCATTCGTTAAGTGTTGTGCCCTCAATGTCCTTACCTAAGGATACACCGGCGTTATTAACCATAATATTCAGCTTGCCGTATTTGTCTAGGACGGCTTTGATAACCCGCTGCCAGTTTTCCTCCTTAGAAACGTCCAGCTTTTCAAAGGTTGCCTCGAAGCCTTCTTCTTTTATTTGTTCAGCCAGTGTGATACCGGCTTTTTCATCAATATCGGCTATAACAACCTTTGCGCCTTCCCTTGCAAAAAGCAGACATGTTGCAGCGCCTATACCCAAAGAGCCGCCTGTAACCATGGCTACTTTGTTTAATAAACGATTCATGAAAAATCCCTCCTTATTTTAGTATTCCTTTTCACCGTCGGGAGTAGTCATAACAACAGGAGTTTTTGGCCACTTAACAAATACCATCCACAGCCATAAAACAATGCCAATAGCTACGTAAACAAAGAAACTCTTCCAGCTTCCTACGCCTTGGCCGAGGGTACATAAAACTGCAATAAATACGGCTAAAAGAAGAGCGATTATACGGGTTGCCATGCCGCCCTTTAATACGTAAGGCCGATTCCAGTGAGGGTATTTATAGTATATACGAATGGCAGAAATCATTGTAATAGCGTAAGCTACGGCACAACCGAAAGCCATAAGGTTAAAAAAGTCGTTCATAAACGTACTGCTGTTCATGATTGCAATAAATATTATACTAATTACCAAAAGGAAAACGTTAGGAAGAACAGGCTGTTGTTTTTTGTTAACATAAGCAAAGGCCTTTGGCAGAAAGTTTTGTCTGCCCATAGCATACATTAAGCGGACAGTAGACAGCCAGAATCCAAGCAAGCAAGTTCCGATAGCAAAAAGCACCGCAAACACGCCGAATATAAGCGCCCAAAGCTTCCAGCCTAGTATGTTTTCCATGGCTGTTATAGAAAGGAAGGAAACTGTTACTTCACCGGCATCGTTAAGAAGAAGCAACTCCTCAAAGGATCCAAGACCACCTATAGCAAGGAAAAACAGTGAATAAACAATACCACATGTTACAACAGAGCCCCAAATGGCTTTTGTACTGTCCTTTATGGGGAAGTCACCTTCCTCAACCATCTGCGGCACAGTTTCAAAGCCGAAATACGGCGTAATAACAAGCCCAAGGCCGATAACCCAGCCTCCAAAGCCGCCGTCGCCAAGAGTTGACCTGAAAAATGGAGTGAAATTTGAAAGACTCCAATGGCCTGAAAAGAATATTGCAACAGCGCTGGCTATGCAACCAAAGATTGCGCCTATAAGCATAAAAAGCTGTAACTTACCGGCTATTTGAATATCACCCAAACTTAACAGGCAATAACCAACAAGCATGACAATACCAGCAATCATTATTACGTTAAATTCAAGTTGTAAGCCGATAACTCTATTTAACCATTCGAGAATGGCCATAACAGCCGCCGGAGGAACGGCAATCCACGCCGCCATAATAAGCCAGGAGGAGAAGAAACCTACGTGTTTGTTTATACCTACGGTGTTATACACAAGTTCAGCGCCGACGCTTGGGAAAAGCGGCGCAAGCTCGCAATAAACAAAGGCTATCGGCAGTATTGCCAGCGTCATTAGGACAAAGGCTAGAAATGTTGCGGGGCCTGTATATGCGATAAACACAGTATCCCAATAACCCATAAACGTGAATATTGCGCCTGTAGCGATAGCGTAAACATAAATCAGCTTTAGGCTCTTTCGTGCCAAAGAAGTCGAACGTTCCTGAGGTTTTGTTTCGCCTACATTAGGTACATTATTACTATCCACAAAAATTCCTCCTTATACAGGTAGTTATACCCCAACGGCGCCAAAGGTTTCCGGAAGGGTGCTGCCGCCGTCTATTACTATTTGAGTGCCGGTAATATAACTGGATTCGTCAGAACCTAAAAATACGGCCAAGTCGCCAATTTCTTCTATTAAGCCAAGGCGCTTTAAGGGAATAGCCGTTGCCATTTCGGAAAGTGCAGCTTCCGGGTCATCGGGACGGCTTTCCTTTGCAATACTTTCGGCCATTGGCGTTCTAATATAACCGGGGCAAATGGCGTTTACCGTAATGCCGTATGCCGCAGCTTCATAGGCCAGCGCCTTTGTAAAGCCCCAAACGGCGGCCTTAGTTGTGGCATATGCTGTTTCGCCGTGGTCAACAACCATTGGGCCTGTTACGGACGACATGTTTATAATGCGGCCGTAGTTGGCCTTTACCATATGGGGGTAAACGGCTTTTGCCACATTCCAAATGCCCTTTATGTTTATATCAAAGTGGAAATCTCTCATTTCATCGGTTGTTTCCAAAAAAGGATTCAGCTTTGCAACACCTGCATTGTTAAACAAAACATCTATCTTTCCGTAAGTTTTAACGGTTTCATCTACGGCCGCCTTTACGCCGGCGGAATCCCTTACGTCAAACTTAACGGCAGAAACGGAATACCCCTTTGATTTCAGCTCTTTTTCGGTTTCAAATACAATATCTGATATATCGGCTAATATAACATGTGCTCCATGAGCGGCAAAAGCAGCCGCTCCGCCTTTGCCGTTGCCCATAGCAGCGCCTGTTACAAAAGCAATCTTACCTTCTAATCTACCCATAAATAGCAGTCACTCCTTTAAAATAAAGCTGGTGACTATCATAACAAATGGCGTTAATACGCCATTTGTTATGATAAACCTGTATAAGTATATTATTTGCCTGCTAGTTTCCGTTGATAAGCCTTCCAAGTGAGAGCCCATTTTTCAGGATTATCCAAATCCTCTTCGTTTTTACGTTTATGAATAACTGAATTGTACGGTGCGCCTTTTACTTTATCCGGGTCTTTAAGCGCTTCCTCGGCTACAATCCTTACAACCTCACAGTACTCCTCAATGTCTTCCTTTGTGAAAGTCTCGCAAGGCTCTAATGTCATTGGTTCCGGGATAACCCACGGATGGTGGCTGGACCAGAACCACGGAATACCAAAGTCAAGCATACGGCGGTTCATATCATCTGAGCCAACGTCAACCTTTTCCTTAAGCTCCTCGAAGCTGTAGCGAACCTGCTCCTGACGAACAATACCGTTGTTTTGGAATGCGCTTGTAACGCCTGGTATTTGCTCCATAATCTTCTGCATGTAGTTGTTATTGATAACGGAAATATCGGCGCATTCACGAAGCCATTTAGCGCCCATCATAGCGCACCATGCATAGGCTTTTAAAATAACGCCGGAGGAACCAACGTAACCTCTAACCTTGCCGATGCTTTCCGGTTTATCATAATCGAGATAATATTTGGTGCCGTCAAATTCTACTGTTGGTACAGGCAAGAATTTAGCAAGGAAATCTCTGCAGCCAAAGGCGCCTGATGCCGGGCCGGAGCAGCCGTGAGGTGTTCCGAATGTTTTGTGTACGTTAAAGTGGCACATATCAAAGCCAGCTTCTCTTGCTCTTGCAACGCCAAGGAATGCGTTTGCGTTAGCTTGATCGTAGAAGCAAAGGCCACCTACGCCGTGGATAATTTCAACGATTTTATCGGCGTTGGGATTATAAATGCCTATGTCCTCGGGGTTTGTCATAAAGATAGCGGCTGTCCGCTCGGATGCGGCGGCACGAATAGCCTCAATATCCGGGATACCGTTTTCGTCGGGATGGATTGTTATAATTTTGTAACCGCATTTTGATGGTGATGCGGCGTAGCAGGGGTGTGAGAAAAT
>CAZEYG010000039.1:0-10045 GCA_964516575.1 uncultured Defluviitaleaceae bacterium | reverse complement strand
TTTAAACGTTTTGGGCGGATTTATTCCGGCCAAAACGCAAAGAAATGCCGTAATGTGTAGGCATTTCTTCAATAAGTACTCGACAAAGTGGCGAAGCCACTTTGTCAACAGCCTAAAACCACTGACTTTTTGGTCAGTGGTTTTTATTTATCATCCTACAAATTATTGAGCAAGTACCGCTTCAAATATTTCAGCTACATCCTTAACAGATGGTTTTCTCGGATTGTTTCTCATCAAAAACATTTTACATGCTTCTTCGGCGAAATGGTTAATATCCTCTTCCTTTTTGAAATAATCCCCAAGATTATCCGGTATTTGCATATCGTCAAGCATTTGAGTAACCTTTTCAATAGCCATCTCTGCCGCTTCTCTTACAGAATAACCGGAAGTGTCTACGCCAAGAGCCTCAGCGATACGAGCAAGCTTTTCAGGCACAGCAACTATGTTATATTCCATTCCGTATGGAAGAAGCACTGCATTCGACAGACCGTGAGGCACGTCATAATAGCTGGAAAGCGGGCCGGACATTGAGTGTATTATACCAAGGCCGCTTTGATCCATAGCAAGGCCTGCCATTGAAGCAGCAATAGCAACCTGCTCTCTTGCCTCTAAGTCAGCTCCGTTGCAAAAGGCTTTAGGCAGATATTTAGCCAATAGAGCTATTGCTTCAAGGGCGAGGGCATCTGTAAAAGGCTGGCTGTTTAAACCAATATAAGCCTCAATAGCATGAGTAAGAGCGTCAATACCTGTAGTCGCCGTAAGCATTGGTGGCAAGGAAGCCGTAAGCTCCGGGTCAAGAAGAGTAGCTTTTGCAAAAAGGAAATCGTTGCCGAATCCTTTCTTTGTATCTCTGTCGATTATAACGGCTGTTTTTGTTGTTTCAGAGCCTGTGCCCGAAGTTGTGGGGATAGCAACATAATCAACTGGAGGATTTTTAGGCATAAGCCCATTCCATTGATAATCCTCCCACTTGCCGTCGTTTGTAAGTAACATAGCCACAACCTTAGCTACGTCCATAGGGCTACCGCCGCCAAGACATACAACCTTATTAGCGCCGAATGCTTTAGCTTTTTCCGTACAATCAAGGACAACGTTAGCATGAGGATTTGGCGGGATAGCGTCATAGATTGAATAAGTTGCGCCTAGGCTTGAAATTATGTCGCCAACCTTTTGCGCCGCACCTAATTTAACAAGAAACTCATCAGTAATAAGGGCAACCTTGTCGTCCTTTCCGATAAACCGGCTTAATTCTTTAATACAGCCTGCCCCGGAAATAACTTGTGTTGGCAATAAAAACCTTTTCATATGTATCCTCCTTATATTAGTTATCAATAGTTATCAAATTAAGTTTTTAAGCATGTCATTCATATCATAAAGCCCGGCGGGTTTATCCGCCAAAAACTTTGCGGCTGAAAATGCGCCGACAGCAAAGACTTCTTTTGAATGGGCAATATGAGTAAATTCCACAACTTCGTCTTTCCCCGCAAAAATAACAGAATGCTCGCCAACTATTGTACCACCGCGGATAGCATGTATCCCAAGCTCTTTGGCGTCACGTTTTTCTCTGACGGGTGAACGGTCGTAAACATAACGCAGCTTATTATCCATAGAGCGGTTTATTGTGTCCGCCAGCAGAAGCGCAGTTCCGCTTGGAGCGTCAATCTTTTGGTTATGGTGCTTTTCAATTATTTCGATATTAAACCCAACCTCATCTAGTGTCTTTGAGGCTTTCTCAAGTAATGCCGCTATAAGATTTATACCTATTGACATATTAGCGGAACGGAAAACAGGAATCTTTTCGGCCGCTTCATCTATTTTTTTAATGGTATCATTAGACAAGCCTGTCGTACAAATAACAACGGGGATGTTAAACGAAACGGCATAGTTAATTAACGAAGGCACAGCGTCGGCTGTTGAAAAATCAATAATAACATCTGCCGGCACATCGCAATCATTAATATCAGTAAACACAGAAAACGGCATGGATGTTTGAGAAGTTATAAAATCAATCCCTGAAACAACCTCACAGGTTTCGTCCTGCTCAGCTAACCTGCAAAGAACCTTACCCATCTTACCCAAATACCCGTGAATCATCAACTTTAGCAAACAACCAGCTCCTTTATACTAACCCTGCAGCTTTCATCTCTCTTTTAAGTATTTCAACGTTCTTCTCTTCCATATCAACAAGAGGCATCCTGTAACCACCTACGTCAAAACCCATAAGGTTTAGAGCGACCTTAACCGGCGTTGGATTAACCTCAATAAACAGCGCTCTTACAAGAGCGTTAAGCCCAAGCTGCAGCTTTAGTGCGGCTTTTAAGTCGCCGTTTAAATATGACATAACCATGTCGTGGGTTTGCTTTGGAGCCACATTAGCAAGAACGGATATTACACCCTTGCCACCTAATGACAGCACAGGCAGAATATGGTCGTCATTTCCTGAGTATATGTCAAAATCTTCGCCGCAAAGCTCAGCAACCTCAGCAATTTGTGTTATATTGCCGCTTGCTTCTTTAATACCTACGATATTTTCAACCTTAGACAACTCATAAGCCGTAGAGGGCGCTATATTCAACCCCGTCCTAGAAGCAACGCTGTATAAGATAACAGGTAAATCAGTACTTCCCGCCAGCATTTGAAAATGTTTTATAAGACCTTTTTGTGTGGTTTTGTTGTAATAAGGCGTAACAAGCAGTAAGCCGTCTGCTCCGGCAGCCATTGAGCCTTTGCAAAGACCGATTCCATGCTCCGTATCATTACTTCCTGCCCCGGCTATAACGGGCACACGTTTTTTAGCCGCAGAGACGGCGCATTTGATAACCTCAAGCTGCTCGTCGTCGGTTAATGTAGATGCCTCGCCGGTTGTGCCGCATGAAATGATTGCGTCGGTACCATTTTCTATTTGCCAGTTAATCAGCTTTTCATAACTTTCGTAATTAACTTTACCGCTTTTGTCAAAAGGCGTAACTATCGCCACGCCGGAGCCTTTAAACAGCGTCATACCATTTCCCCCCAAATATAGTTTAGTTTTGCATTGTAATAAACGCTTCCGCTATCTGAACAGCATTAGACGCTGCTCCTTTTCTTATGTTATCAGCCACAACCCACATGTTTACGGCGTTATCGGCGCTGAAATCACGGCGTATTCTGCCTACGAACACTTCGTCCTTGCCAGTAGCAGTAATAGCCATAGGGAACTGGAAGTTACTCACATCGTTTTCAACCACAACACCTTTAGCTGTTTTTAAAACAGATATTAATTCATCCAGGTCATAGGGGTTTTCAAACTCAACGTTTATCGACTCGCTATGGCCGTTTTCGACAGGCACGCGGACAGCCGTGGCAGTAACCTTAATATCGGGCGCATGAAGTATTTTCTTTGTTTCTTCAACCATTTTCATTTCTTCTTTTGTGTAGCCGTTATCCATAAACACATCAATTTGAGGCAGACAGTTGCCCGCAATCTGATATTTAAAGGTCTTTGGCGGGTTTCCCTTAAGCCCCTCTTCCAAATCCGTAACGCCGCCTAAACCTGCCCCTGAAACGGCTTGATATGTTGAATAAACAATCCTCTTGATTTTATATTTATCATGTAAAGGCTTTAAAGCCACTACAGCCTGAATCGTAGAGCAGTTAGGGTTTGCGATTATTCCCTTGTTCCATTTTATGTCCTCGGGGTTAACCTCGGGCACAACAAGGGGAACGTTTTCGTCCATTCTCCATGTAGAGCTGTTGTCGATTACAACACAACCTTTTTTAGCCGCTATAGGAGCGAATCTTTTACTTATCTCGCCGCCGGCTGAAAAAAGAGCTATATCTATTGATTTATCAAATGAGCTTTCAGTAAGCTCCTCAACTGTATATTGCTTACCCATAAAGGTTATTTTACTGCCGGCGGTTCTGGCAGACGCCATTACATAGAAGCCTGCAATAGGAAACTTCTTTTCTTCAAGCACCTTCAGAAAGGTTCTGCCTACCATTCCTGTTGCGCCTACTACAGCTACGTTGTACTGTTTCATTTTCTTCGCTCTCCTTTTGCGTTATTTAGAAACAAATCAATGACCTTTTTATGTATTTCATCTATTGATTCCATCTTTTCAGAGTTTTCTTTCATACAGTCTATTATATGAATATCGCTACGGTCTTTTGCCAGCTTTAAATACAGCTCACGAACATTTTTCATGTAACCGGCTGTTCTTTCGTAAACGTCGGCTTCGTTTCCAATATAGCTGCGAAAGCCTTTATTTTGGACGTTTAATGCCGAAATGTCCGGGCTTATGTCAAACAAAAGGTATATATCTGCAGCGGGTATTTTAAGTATATCAAACTCCAGCTCAAAAACCCATTTTATAAAGTTTTCTCTGCTTTCGCCTTCCGCCCTGGCGGATTGATATACTGCGTTAGACAACGTATATCTATTGCAAATTATATAATCATAACAAGTGTTATCATTTTCCAAGAAAAACTTTTGTCTGTCCAAGGCATACCATAAAGCCATAGATCTAGCGTCTACATTATCAGCCCGAACCCTTTGCCTTCCCGAAAGCATTTTACCTATTTCTTTCCCGAAAAAGCCGTCGTAATCGGGGAAGGATAGCTTCAAAACCTTGTATCCGGCGTTAACCAAATAGTCCGCCAACAAATCATATTGAACGCTTTTACCTGAGCCGTCTATCCCTTCAAGACCAATTATTTTCATCTATATTACCTCCACGCCTATTCTGTATAGTTTATACCGGTATTTTTTGCAGCGTAAAGATATACTTATGCTCCTTATCAGTCAGCTCAACAGGCATAGAAATTTCCGTATAACCTTCCAACGATATTTTTATAATATGTTCACCGTATGAAAGAGGTATACTTAACGGCGCTTTACCCTCTAAAACTCCGTCTACGTATATAACCGCATCAGACGGCTCCGTAGAAATGGTCAATTTACTGAGGGTTGCTGCCGGCGGGGAAGAAGGCGTTGGCGGCGGGGTTTCTATTATAGGCACAAGATCCACCTGCAAAACCAACTTCTCGTCTGCAATAATAACCTTTTCCTCAAAAACGGTAAACCTTTCCTTTTCCACTTTAATATCGTATTCGCCAAAATTCAAGGTAACAGGGATTTCGTTGGCATTTACCTTTTTTCCGTCTATATACAACGTAAAGTCATCTTGATTCACCTTAATGTCAAGGGAACCTTCCTTGAATTTAACTTGGGCTAAATCGATAAGCAACTTGTCGCTATGGTTAACTGTGATTTCCTTTGTAAAGGGCTCGATGTTGGCCCCCCTAACTACTACCTTATGATTACCAACAGGTACTTCAATTTCGTCCGCTTCATCAAGAGACATAAATAAATTCGTGTTGATTTCCAATACACCTTTATCAATCTTATCCTTGTTGGTTAAACCTATAATTCCATGGCTTGACGTAAGGGCGATAAAATACAACTTTTCCCTATAACCTCGTATAGTAACAACATCAACGGGCCGTATAATACCGATGTCGTTAGGTTCTCCGCCATACAGCGATATTAACTTGTCATCATAGGAATAAACGTCATTACCGTAAGTCACCTTCCGTTTTTCCGTATCAACCCGTAGGTTTTTGATGTTTTTATATTCCCATGCCGCCGGGCTTATAGCCAAAGATTTTAATGAGCTTGTTTCTGAATCAAATGAGACATCTACAATATCACCGGTGTTAAATTCAGCCAAAACCAAGGGTTGATTATATCTATCCAGCATAATAGTAGAAGTCTTTATAATAAGATTATACAGTTTATTGGTTTCTATATCAAGCATTTTTAACTGGCCCTGATCCCTGGAGATAGTTTGTATTACACCCAAGGCACTAATATACGCTCCGGATGGCTCTTCTGTAGCCACAATCTTTGGTGTAGCGGATACAATAGGCTCTTTGCCTGTTATTTGTTCCTTAGAACCCGTATCTTTAAAGACCATTTGAAACACTATGGCAAATACTGTTAGACAAATCACAACGCATACTATAAGTGTTATGATATAAAAAGCAGCAAACTGGGATTTCTGCGGCTTTAGTCTTCCGCTTTCTTGCCTTCTTTCCACTCTGTATTCATTGCTTCTTCCGTAGTCTCTGGTTTGGCGGCGGCTTTTTCCTAAGCCTTCCCCTGGAGATGGCGTATAGAAAACACCTTCCTTTTCATAATAGGACATATCTCCGTTTCTAGCCTTACCATTTCGTTTCCCATTACTCATTAACTCACCTCTAATACTTGCTTGCCGACAGGTTTTATTGTAAAAGCACTTGTTCAGACTGCCGGACAATTGTAATTTTAATGTTTTTTTCAAAAATATGCAACATTTTTCTAAAATTATTGAAATCTAAAGCTGGCAAAATCTCTTTTAGAAATTTATTTGGGCGTTGATTTCCTAAGACGGGCAATGTATACTATTAAAATAAATGCTATTAGTTAAACACATTAATTCTAGGATTCACGATTATGAAAAAGAGAACGGATTTAAAGTAAAACAAGTAGAGCAACTGCTTAAAACGCCGGTCTATCGTGACCAGCGTTTCTTTTTTATGATTGAATTATTATTGTGTTTACTGTATAATTGTATTATTTATAAGGAGGCTTAAAATTGAACGGAACTGTATTATACGAGGTTGCTTTTCCATATTTAGGCATTGAAATAGAAAAGCTCAACAGAGTAGCTTTCTCGGTTTTTGGCTTTGATGTATACTGGTATGGGATAATATTAGGGCTTGGAGTTATAGCCGGCCTTTTGTATGGGATATACGAGGCGAAAGCCACAGGGCAAAACCCCGATTTGTATTATGACTTTTTGTTCTATATTATTTTCGTCTGCATAATAGGCTCAAGAATCTATTATGTTATTTTTTCATGGGATATGTATAAAGACGACTTGCTACAAATATTTAACCTAAGGCAAGGGGGTATTGCCATATACGGCACAGTTATAGCAGGCGCTATAGGTGCTTTTGTCTACACAAGGATTAAAAAGCTGAACTTTTGGCTTTTTGCGGATACATGCGCCCCAGCATTAATCATCGGCCAAGCTATCGGCAGATGGGGTAATTTCGTTAACCGTGAAATCTTTGGCGGTTACACCGAATCTATTTTAGCCATGAGGTATTTGTACGATCAGGTTGATATTGTTCCTGATTCGGTTGCAAGTAACCTGGTTTTAATTGGCGGCGCAAGTTATATTCAAGTTCATCCTACATTTTTATACGAATCCTTATGTTGCCTAATTATATTTATATTTATGAATTTGTATAAGCGCCATAAAAGATTCCATGGCGAAATACTGGCTATATATTTTATCGGTTATGGCATTACACGAGCCATTATAGAAGGCATCAGAACCGACCAGCTTTTTATATGGAATACAAACATACCTGTATCACAGGTAGTTTCTATAATATTGATAGCGCTTGGTATATTAATATTGATTATACCTAGAAAACAAAAATATAAATCATCACAAGCTGATGACGAAGCTAATGATGAGCCGCTTATACAATAACCCCTAACCAGTTCATTTTCAAGATAAGGATTTGTCCTCTGCTTCCATAGCCTTTTCAAATTTATCAGGGCTGATATGGCAATACCCGCCGGGGTTTTTTTCTAAATACTTTTGGTGGTATTCCTCAGCCCTATAATAATTTTGCAAAGGCATAACTTCAATTGCAATTGGTTTTTCATATTTTTTTTGAAGCTCTGCCAAAGAGCTTTTTATAATTTCCACGTCGCCGTCATCGATATAATATATCCCTGTTCGGTACTGAACGCCCTTGTCGCCGCCTTGTTTGTTTACAGACGTAGGGTCTATAACATCATAATACATATCAAGAATAAACGGCAAACTTATTATTTTATCATCAAATTCAACCTTAACCGTTTCGGCATGACCAGTATTTTCATGGCACACCTGCTCGTAAGTAGGGTTAACAGAATTGCCGTTAGCGTAACCTACTTCTGTTTTAATAATTCCCTTAATGTTTTGAATATAAAATTCTGTTCCCCAAAAACATCCGCCTGCTAAATATATTTCCTTTTTCATATTTGCCCCTTTATCATATTTAATAGTTTTAATATTTTATCATATTGTCCTGTCAACGGCAAGCAGGGAAAAAACTTCTAAATGCTGAATTTAAACGGGCAAATTATCAAATAATAAAATGATAAATGAAAAACTTATAAAGGAGTGCTTTTATGGCAAAGGATAGTCAAATCGACCCAAAGGATGTACGCAAAGAAAAATCAAAAGGCGGACCAACTATTGCTAACGATGCGCTTGATAGCGAAAGCCGAAACGCTAAAAAACAATCGAATGTTAAAAATGACGTTTAATCTATTCCTAAAGGATTACGTCGGCAAAATTAATACATATTTAATTGCCGCCGTAATAGATTGTATTAGTTAATAAACTAATAATGACCCAACGCTAAGCGGAGGGTCATTATTATGCTATTTTCTAAGCATACTAAACTTAATTTTTGAAGGATTAAAATAACTTATCGATGCACAAACGGCTTCATCAAAGAAATTATAATACACCTCATACCATTGCATTAAAGGATAACCTTCGGTTACGCTTAACTTGGAGGCAAAATGCTTATCAGCAGGCAGCACATCAAAATCAATAATCATTTGTTCAATGTTTTGATTGCAGCAAAGCTCCATATAATCAAAAACGCCTTTAATATTTAAGCTTTCATGCGTACCGACTTCTTTCAGCATTATGCATTTCGGAATATACAGCATACTGTAAATAGCCGGAATTCCCTCTATAAAATACATTCTTCCATGCAGATAAAAATCATCTATTTTTTCGTAGGGAAATTCTCTTTTTAAAAGCTCAATATTTTCTTTGTCCCTTTCACTTGCTTCCAACTCATTACTTTCATAATCGAATCCCGCTTCTTTTAGCAAAGAGTGAAAGTCGTTTAAAAGGTCTATACGCATTTTTTTATTTAGAGCGCTTTGATGAACAAAATTACCAAGCCCTTGCTTTTTACTTATGTATCCTTCCCGCTCCATATCGCGCATAATTTCCCTTAACGCGCTACGGCAGACGCCTAGAGTATTAGACAAAACCTCCTCTGTAGGAAGCTTACCTCCGGCAAATTTTTGATTTTTAATATAATTATAAAAATCCTTTTTCTTTTGCAAAAATGCAGTTTCTTTTTTCAAAATAGTTTCCCTTCTCTTTAGAGCCGTTTAGTGCCAGCCTTTTGTGTTTTTATCAACTAAAAGCTAGCCAATAACAGGCTCTTATTCTTTGCAATTAGTGTAAACGAATCGTTGCGGTGAGTATACGGATAATTCGTCCCGAAGCCGCCCTGCTTTATAAAAATCCGCCGCAAGCCTGCCAAGACATGGCGAAAGGGCAATAGAGCTATGAAAGCCTGTAATAATCAGCAAATTACTAATAGATGAAAGAAAACCAAATATAGGCTTTCGGTCGCCGGTATAATCAACCAGACCGCTCCACATTCTTAGAATGTCGATGTCTTCAAGAACAGGAAAGAAATTCAATACCTTATCCGCAACCTTTGGCATACCTGTTTTGGTTGAATCCTTGTTGTAGCTGCGGGATTTTGTTGTCGCCTGTGCCATTATTATATTACCATGTTTAGCCTGCCCTAGACAAGCCCCTACCGACATTTCTTTATCGGAAGGTACAAACAGCGAGCCATCGGTTATAATATGCTCAATAATCCCTGATGTCTGCATACTGACCATTGCTTCGCCTTTTTCATAAAAAATCGGCACGTTTTCATTTACGGTTTTTAATAACTTAGTTGTCCATGCTCCGATTGCACAAACCACGAGGCTTCCTTTGAAAATGCCGTTATTGGTTTTAATTAAGGTTACGGCATCACCTGATTTTTCAATAAACAAGACCTCTGTTCCCGTAAATATACTAACACCTATGTTGTTTGCATAATCTGCCATAGCTACGGTCAGCCTGAAAGGATTTATCATACCCTCCTCCCTGCAATATAAACTGCCCATAATAGATTGCTCATTAATAAAAGGCTC
>CAZEYG010000038.1:0-10079 GCA_964516575.1 uncultured Defluviitaleaceae bacterium | reverse complement strand
CTGATAAACGAATTAAAGCAGTAGTCGCTCATTTTGCCGGAACTACGCCAAACATGAATGATGCTGCCGACGTAAACACAATTCAAAAAACAGGTATTAAGCTGCATAAGGAAATCCACGACCTTGACCCCATTCAAACACAAAAGCGTGAGGTAGGTACGGCTAATATCGTTGAGATTATGAACGATTACGACCTTTTGCCTTGCTTTAACTTTAAGTACGGCAACAATCCGGAGGTCATAAAAATTGATTCAAAGAACATAAAGAAAATAGTTACTCAAAACGTCCCGGACGGATGTTGGTTTGGCTGCTCTATGGCTTGCGCTAAGGCTGCCGATAATTTTGAGCTAAAAACAGGGCCGTATAAAGGCCATAAGGTTCTTGTTGACGGGCCTGAATATGAAACTGTAGGTGCTTTGGGAAGTAACCCGGGCGTGTTTAACATGGAGCATGTATTTGAATGCAACTTTTATTGCGATACATACGGCGTAGACTCTATCAGCTTTGGTACGCTTACAGCGTTTTTAATGGAATGTTACAGTCTTGGTGTTTTAAACAAGGAGCGTACAGGCGGAATTGAGCTTTGCTTTGGAAATGGCGACGCTATGATGGAGCTTTTGCATCAAATGGGTAACGGCACAGGTTTTGGCCTTATTGCAGGCAACGGCGTGGAATACTGCAAGAAATACTTTGTCAAACACTTCGGCGCTGACCCGGAAGTTATGCATGATATCGGCATGTGTGGCAAAGGTCTTGAAGTATCCCAATATATGTCTAAGGAATCCATCGCCCAGCAGGCCGGTTATTTTATAACAAACAAAGGCCCCCAACATGACGAGGCATGGCTTATATTTATGGATATGGTAAACAACCAAATCCCAACATACGAGGATAAGGCAGAGGCTTTACACTATTTCCCCATGTTCAGAACATGGTTCGGTCTTTTAGGCCTTTGTAAGTTGCCATGGAACGACGTTGAGCCGGCTAACAACCGCCAAACCTCCGAGCCCGCAAAGGTTCCGGAGCATGTTGACAACTATCTTGCCCTTTATAAATCCGTTACAGGTGTTGAAATAGACAGAAACGACATGATTACAATGTCTGAAAGAGTATATAACTTCCAGCGGGTGTTTGTTGCACGGCGCGGTTATGCTTCAAGAGCTTGGGACACTCCTCCTTATAGAGCCGTAGGCCCTGTTACACGTGAAGAATATATTTCAAGAGCAGAGCGCTACGACAGACAACTTAAGGAAAAAGCTGGAATAGACCCGGCCGGTAAGTCTGTAGAAGAAAAAATAAAGCTTATGCGTGAATTTAGAGAAAAGCAGTATCAGGAGCTTTTAGACGTGGTTTATGAACGCAGAGGCTGGGACAAAAACGGCATACCCAAAACGGAGTTTTTAAAGAAGCTGGGTATTAATTATCCTGAGGTTATTGAGGTTGTGGAAAGATTACGGAAATAAGGAGAGGTGCACCTATGATAACGGTTAACAACCGGCCGGAGCCTTATTTCCCGGATATGACAGTCCGAAGTCTGTTAGAAAAAATGAAGTACTCTTACCCTGTTTTGATTATCAGGATAAACGGAGCGCTTATAGATGATAAGGATTATGAAAATACGGTAATAAATGACGAGGATAATGTTGAAATACTGCATCCTATTTGCGGCGGATAAAATTCAAGTATACCAGGAGGGATACGATGAGGATTGAAGACCACCCTATCTTGCAGTTTGACAGGGGAAAAGAAGTTGCCTTTACCTTTAACGGTGTTGCTGTAACAGGTTACGAAAACGAAACTATCGCAGCGGCTCTTCATGCGGCAGGGGTTAGAGAAATTAGCCATAGCAGCGAAAAACACAGACCACGAGGGCTTTATTGCGCTATAGGCAACTGTTCTTCATGTATGATGGTTGTAAACGGTGAGCCTAACGTTCGGATTTGCCTTGAGCTTCTAAAAGAAGGCATGGTTGTGGAAACACAGAAGGGTAAGGGTGAGCTTGTATGATAGAAACTGAACTGTTGGTAATCGGCGGTGGCCCGGCCGGCCTTTGCGCCGCTTTGGAAGCCGGTGAGGCAGGGGTTAGTGTTACTGTTTTAGACCGTAACTTTAGTCTTGGCGGCCAGCTTGTAAAGCAAACCCACATGTTTTTTGGCTCTGAAAAACAACATGCGTCAACAAGAGGTTTTGATATTGCGAACCTACTTATCGGTAAGCTGAAAGGTTTAAATAACGTAAGCCTTATGACAAACGCCACCGCCTTAGGTATTTACGAGGACGGCGTGGTAACGGTTGATTACGACGGCGTATACATAAAGATTAAACCTAAGGCTATTGTTGTTGCTACAGGAGCAAGCGAAAAAACAATTCTTTTCCCAAATAACGACCTTCCAGGTATTTACGGCGCCGGCGCCGTGCAAACCCTTATGAACCAATACGGGGTTATGCCGGGTAAAGAGGTTGTTATGCTTGGAGCGGGGAACATTGGTCTTATTGTATCTTATCAGCTTTTGCAGGCAGGTGTTAAGGTAAAGGCCGTTGTAGAAGGGGCTTCGACTATCGGTGGTTATCTTGTTCATGCGTCTAAATTAAGGCGGATGGGCGTCCCGATTCTTACCGGCCATTCAATAAAAGAAGCCCACGGCAAAAGCGCTTTAGAGGCGGTTACTATTTGGAAGCTGGACGAAAAGTGGCAGGGGATTGAAGGCACTGAAACCAGAATTGAGACAGACGTGCTTTGCGTATCTGTTGGATTATCACCTCTTGGCGAGCTTTTGTGGCAGGCAGGCTGTGAAATGAAGTATATAACACCATTAGGCGGGTTTGTGCCAAAGCGGGATAAATACCTGACCTCAACTGTGCCCAACATCTTTATAGCCGGGGACGTATCCGGCGTAGAGGAAGCCTCCAGCGCTATGGTTGGCGGATATTTGGCCGGGCTTTCGGCTACGGATTATTTAGGATATAAAGTAGAAAATATTGACGAAAAACGTAAGGATTATTTAGAGCAGCTTGATAGTTTGCGCCATGGCTCTACAGGCGAAAAAATTCGTGCCGGTATAACCGACGCCACTATTTAAGGAGGGAGATACGATGTTAAAACAAACAGGAATTCCTACAATAGAAGATATTAACGGTGTATTTCCCACGGAAGAACGCTTAAATAAAGGGGCTGTTGCCGTTATCGAATGTTATCAAAACATTCCGTGTAATCCGTGTTATACTGCCTGTAAGCAGGATGCCATTAAGGAGTTTAAGGATATTAGCGACTTGCCGACTATCGACCATGAAAGCTGCAATGGCTGCAGCCTTTGCCTGTCAAAATGCCCCGGCTTGGCGATTATGATTGTAGACGTTACTTATTCAGAGACGGAAGCACTCATAAAAATACCTTACGAGTTTTTACCCCTTCCAAAAGAAGGTGATGTTGTTAAGGGACTTGACAGAGCTGGCGAATATGTGGCTGACGTTAAGGTAGTAAAAGTATTAAATCCTAAGGCTTTTGACAAAACTCCCGTTGTTTCAGTCGCCGTGCCAAAGGATAAAATCAAAATAATCAGAAATATAAGGGTGGTGGACTAACATGAATGACGATGTAATAGTATGCCGCTGTTCAGATTTAAACCTAGAGGAAATTCGTGAGCTTATAAACCAAGGTTACAGAACTATTGACGAGCTTAAAAGGATTGCCCGTCTTGCTATGGGGCCATGCCAGGGCAGGAATTGTATACCTCTTGTTATGCGTGAGCTTTCTATTGCTACCGGCATACCAATATCCGAAATAGAAATGAGTGTTACACGACCCATTGTTAAAAGCATAAAGCTGGGGCAAATAGCCGAAGCCGTAGACGGTTTAGTGGAAGGCGGTGCTTACCATGATTAAAGCTGCCGAAGCCGTCATAATTGGCGGCGGTATTTCCGGGACATCTATCGCCTATAACCTGCTTAAAAGAGGAATGAAAAACGTTGTTGTGTTGGAAAGAGATTATATAGCCTCCGGTGCAACAGGCAGATGCGGAGCAGGTATCCGCCAGCAATGGGGCACTGAAATGAACTGCATATTTTCAAAATATTCCTGCGAGTTCTTTGAAAACGCCGCTGAGGAGTTGCAATACGAAGGGGATATTGAATTTAAGCAAGGTGGTTATCTTCTGCTTATTGCAACTGAACATGAAAAAGAGCAGATGACAAAAAACATAACTCTGCAAAATTCATTGGGCATAAATTCAAAAATGGTTGATTTGGACGAGGCTAGAGAGATTGCGCCGATACTTAATACAGAGCGGCTGCTGGCTGCAACTTTCCATCAAAAAGACGGCCATTTAAACCCGTTCCATACGAATCAAGCCTTTGCTAATGCAGTTAAGCGGCTTGGCGGTCACGTTTATACCTTTACTGAAGTTACAGGAATAGATACCGAAAATGGCAAGGTAAAGGGAGTCCATACAAACAAAGGTTATATTTCAACTAATATCGTTGTAAACGCCGCCGGCGGTTATTCCCAGCAGATAGCCGAAATGGCGGGAGTTGACCTTCCCTTATATTCTGAACGTCATCAGATTCTTGTTACGGAGCCTGTAGAGCCCATACTCAACCCAATGGTTATGAGCTTTTCCCTTAATTTATATTGCCAGCAGGTGCCCCACGGTTCATTTATTATGGGTCAAAGCGGGTATAATGAACCTAAGGATTTACGTATAACGTCAAGTTGGCAGTTTCTTGACAGTATGAGTTATACTATAACAAGAGTTCTGCCTGCTTTGGAAAACATCCGGGTTCTTAGACAATGGGCTGGGCTTTATAACATGTCTTTGGACAAACAGCCTATTTTCAGCGGTATTAAAGAGGTGGAAGGTTTTTATGTGGCTTGCGGATTTTCGGGTCATGGGTTTATGTTTGGCCCGGCTACAGGTGTAGC
This sequence comes from uncultured Defluviitaleaceae bacterium, assembly GCA_964516575.1. GTDB lineage: Bacteria > Bacillota > Clostridia > Lachnospirales > WRBF01 > CAZEYG01. The sequence continues at coordinate 5,161 of CAZEYG010000038.1, read as the reverse complement.
CATGACGGAGCTTATTCTTGGCCTTAAGCCGACCTTACCTTGGGAAGTACTTAATATTGAGAGATTTGCCAAAGGCCAGCTTATTGTAGAGCCTTCGGTGGTATAAAGGAGAATCAAACAGAACCCCAACGTCGTATTTTCGTTGGGGTTTATGTACTATACATATCAGAGCATATTAGCGATTCTTTTAAACGATGAGCGCTCCTGTTCGTTTAAGTCCTCAATAATTGCCTCCAGCATATTTCTGCGCTGCTCTTTTGTAAATGCGCTGCCTTTAGGCATACTGTTCATAAAGGCCATAATAAGAGCAACAGCCTCAGCGGGGGATTTGCTCTTTAGCTTTTGAGCAAGGGCTTTCATAACTTCAAGCTGTTTTGGCTCAATAGTTTCAAATGCTTTCTTTTTTAAAATAGAGTCTATGTCTACGGGCATTATTCACCTCCAATAACTTACTTATCAGTAACATTATTTTTAGATTTTCGGACTATTTCGTCTATGTCGATTAATTTTAAGAGAATATCTATTTTATTCCTTTTATCCTCCGTCATATGTGGGCGGATAGCGGTTAGCATACCTCTTTTGTAATCCTTGGTGCTGCTTATCTGAATTGCTGTTTGGCTGTACATTTCCAACAGCTTTTTAAGCTCCAGCAGCTTTATCAATACGCCTATTTTCCTTTGATATTCAAAATCTAAATATGGAATTGCTGCTTTTATACTTAAAAGACCCGGAGTGTTGATTTGATCGTCGTAATACTTTGGCGGAGGTTTTTTTTCTTCATTTTCAGTATCAATTGTTCTTTCGTTTATATTTGAAGAAGAATCCTTTGAAAAACCGGGGTTTGGCTCAGAATTACTCTGGCTTTTCATTAACTCCATAAGCTGGATTATTGTCCCGATGTCAAAGGCCGATTTCTGCGTGCTTTCGCCGGCGTTTGTTCCATCGCCGGATGATTTCATGCTTGATATTAGTTCCGCCATTTTTAATATATCAAAGCCATTATTGCCGTCCAAAACGACCACTCCACATTTTAAGTATGTAAGGTGCAGCTAAAACAGCATTATATTTTATTTTAACTGCACCTAGGTATTACATGGCTGATTCCATCATTTTGTAGCCACAGCCGCAATTTCCGCCCTGCATTAGCATCATTAAAACCAAAAGCATTAAGATGTCTGAGCTGCCGTTGCCGTCGCCGCCCATTAAAAGTAAAAGGATTAGCAGCATAGAGTTGTTTCCGCCGAACATTGTCATATAAAAGCCTCCTCATATAATACCTATATTTTTTTACATTGTATTGTATGAATAAAATTTAAAAAAGTTGACATAAGAACTTACAGGGACATGCAAAAAAATCCCTCTTTTGCCATAAACAGCAATAAGAGGGAGTAAACTTTTGATAAGAACCAGTTCTAATATTTTGGTATTGCAAATTCATAACCTCGTTCTTTTATAACGGGTAATACAATTTCCAAAACCTGAGGGTTTAACTCAACGTGGTCGTGGAGCACGATAATAGCTTCATCTTCCTTTAAGCCGTCTAAAATACGCTCGGCGGTTTCAGATGCTTCTCTGGATGTCCAGTCTTTTACGCTGTAGCTCCAAAGCATTATTTTATAGCCTTTGTCTTCAAAGTATTTAGCGGCTTCCGGGCTTATGCTTCCATTGGGTGGCCTTAACAGCGGTGTTTTAATACCTAGCTTTTTTTGTATAATATCATCGGCGCTTTCAACCTCTTCTATACATTGCTGTAAGGAAAGGGTTTTAAAATCAGGATGATTATAAGAATGATTACCTATGGCGTGACCTTCGTCTATAATCCGTTTAGCGCAGGGCCATTCCTTTTCCATACGGTGGCCTTCAATAAAGAACGTAGCCTTAACGTTATATTTAGATAAAACATCAAGGAGCTTGTTTGTATTCGGCGGGTGAGGTGCGCCATCAAAGGTTAGAAAAAAACGTTTCATAAAAACCTCCTATAGCCGTTTGTACCGGCAAGTTCATTGCATAATTAAGTTCCGGCGTAATATTACCGCTCTAAAATCTTCATGCCGCGTACCTTATAAACATCACTCTTAGGCACTGAAATGCGGACTATGTTTGTTTGATTATTACTTGGGATTGATATGACCTTAACTACTTGACCTTGACATATAACCTCGCCGTCGTTATTACAGCTTTGAACCTTGTCGCCTATGGACGGCAGCGGCAGAAATTCATATGGAAAATCTATAGTAGCCATATCGTCGCCGTAGTCTTCATCCACCAAAAAACACGCTTGCCCGGGGCACGCAGCAACACAGCGCCCACAGCCTGAACATTTCTCGGGAAAAACAGCAGGAAGATCGGTTATGTTTTCCCCTATGGTTATTGCGCCGGTGGGGCAAGAAAACTGGCATGGGTTGCAAGGAATATTTTCCGTACAATCTATAAAAATCTTTCTCATAACTCCTCCTATAAACAGTCGTAATATATTATTCCTCGTCGCCGCATTCGGTTTCGGCAATAAGTTTTAAGCTAATGGGCCCTACGGGCATACGTATGCTTCCCGGCAGGTAAGTGTCCATTCCGAAGCCTGTATGAGAGCTTATTAATCTGGCTATTAAACGCTTGCAGGTTCTGCCCTGACAAAAGCCCATGCCTGCACGGGTACGCTTTTTTATGGCGTCTAAAGTAACGTCGCCGTTTTCAATAGCTGATTTAATTTCTTCTATCGTTACTTCTTCACATCTGCAAATGATTTCTCTGTCCTGCTGTAAGCCACTCACTTACTTCACCTCCAGTGCCGGTTCTATGCATGTGTTCCAAATAACTTCTTTTGCCATTTGACGTTTTTCACCAAAGGCTCCCTGGCGCAAAGAGCGAAGCCTGTTGCTGATTTCGGCTCTTTTAGCCCCAGCCTCATCTTTAGACAGAAAGCTCAAGCGTTCACATACTTTTACACCAGCCAACCTGCCTTCGTCAAGGGCTGTGCTGGCTTCCTCTATACCGGCCAGATCACCTGCAACAAATACATTATTCATGCTGGTTTCCATGTTTTCGTTATGCCACGGAACAACACCACCAAGAACACCTGAATATATCATGCGGCAATTACTTAAAGAGGCAAGCTCAATACGGGGCGAAAGCCCAACTGCCACACAAACAGTGTCGGCCTTAATAAGCTCTTCCGTGCCGGGTATCATTTGCATTTTGTCGTCCAGCTTACAAATAACAACACCTTCCAGCTCATTGCGGCCGACAGCCTCTTTTACGGTAGTTTGTAAATAAACAGGAACTCCGGCTCTTTTAACCTTACCAGAATGAACAGCATAACCGGAAATTTTAGGCATTGCTTCAATAATGGCTTTTACCTTAGCCCCTGCTTGAAGAAGCTGGTATGTAACAATAAGCCCTACGTTTCCTGAGCCAACAACTACTATTTCCTTGCCGGGTAAAACGTTATATATGTTAATAAAGGTTTGAGCGGCACCGGCAGTAATAATACCGGGTAGTGTACAGCCCTTAAAACTTAGTGCGTTTTCTGAGGCACCTGTAGCCAAAATAACATACTTTGCCCTGTACCGTATGCTTTTATCCTTGGAACAGGCTGTTATCGTACCGTCCGGAAAAACACCCCAAACCCTTGTGTTAAGGCTGATGTTTACGCCTAGCGCTTTTGCCTCATCCAGTAGATTATTGCCGATTACAAACCCTCTTGTACCAGCGTAATGTTCTTTAGAGCCAAAAAATTTATGTATTTGCTTAAAAAGCTGGCCGCCCGGTTTTTCGTTTTCATCAATAATCAAGGCGTTTGCGCCGGCTTTTGCGGCTTCAATAGCTGCTCCTAAGCCAGCAGGGCCAGCGCCTACTATAATAACGTCATATTCCGTCACACTTCCGACCTCCATTCGCCAAGCCCCTTTTGGGTGTTAACGTGCATACCGGGCTCTGATAATGTAACGCAAGTTCTGATATTTGGCTTGCCGTTGACCTCCATAACGCAGTCGGTGCATTGGCCTATGCCGCAGAATAAGCCTCTATGCTCTTTTAATTTGGCCGTTTCACGAAAGACACGAATGCCGCTTGCAAGAAGAGTAGCAGCAATGGTATCGCCTTCAACAGCTTCAACAGCCTTGCCGTCAACAAAAATTGTAAAAGTGTTTTTACTTTCGATGTTAAGTATAGGATGCTTTTCAATTCTGCTCATTAAACCACTCCTTGTACTATATTAATAACAAAGTCATACAGACACCCTATGTCTTGAAAAAGCCATAATAAATGTAGAAATGAATTTAAGCAGTCTACTATTACTTCTGCCACCCCTTTGGCGGAGGCTTGCGGCTAGTAATAAGCAACTTGTCTGATTTAGACATCCTATGTCTGCCTATTATATAAATTCTACAAATAAACAATATTTCCTTTAATTTAATATAGCAGTTTTTTGGTCTTCAAATGGTTGAATTGCAAACCAGTAAGAAACACATTCACCTTCACATAATTTTTTATATGTGTGCTCGATACGTGAAGGGATAAACATAATATCATGCTCTTGCAGAATATGTTTTTCGCCGCCTATTTCTATCTCCATAATGCCTTTGGTTATAAAAATAAAGTTGTCCTCCGGAATACCGACACAAAACTCTGTTCTGTCACAGTTTTCATCTATAGTAATGCATACACATTTATATGTTTTATTTCCACAAAAAGCCAGCTCGTATTTTATTCCCGACTTTAAGTCAAAAAGCTCTTCAAATTCGTTACGTTTAGTATGCAGCTTCCTGATTTTCTGGTTTGATGGGGACAAAAATTCCGCAATGTCTATATTAAGAGATGTGCAAAGTTTGCTGATATTGTCTAACGTTGGGCTATTTGCCTCTCGTTCTACGTTACTTAAAAAACTTACGGATAACCCGCTAAGGTTTGAAAGCTCAAAAAGAGTAAGCCCTTTTGATTTTCTGATTTCTTTTAGTCTTTTGCCGATTTTCATTTAATCACCTAGAGTAAATAAATTATAAAGTGTAAAATGCAAATAATTATAGCATATATTATCAAGTCATTGTTAAGTTGTCAAATTAATTACGTAATGTAAATTTACTTCATGAGTTTTGCGAGTTAAGCCTATAATTTAAGGTTGCAGATTTTGTCTTAAAATGCTAAAATGTATAATATTATTAATGTT
>CAZEYG010000037.1:0-10114 GCA_964516575.1 uncultured Defluviitaleaceae bacterium | reverse complement strand
GTGGGGCTATGGGACACGGATATTGAAGCAATGGCAGATGCCCTTATGCCATACGTGGAAAAGGCGGGAGTTACAAGAAATCGACTCATCGAAGAGATACGTAAAAATGATATGAGTTATCGCTTCGATGAAGATGGAAGGGGAACGATGACTTCAGCAGTTTTGGGTAACGGAACTTTCTCTTGGGTCGCTGACGGCAAACAATTACGAATGAACATGACAGTGGCATCAACAGGTGAAACTGGAGATATTGTCTTCGATTATACCATATCGAATGGTTATCTGACCTTTTATTCAAAAGGAATGGCCCAACAAGTCTTTCACAAGGTAGATACCCCCAATGTCAACCAGGGCTCTGGAGAGAATAAGCTCCCGAATAACTTTAAGATGTATAAAGAGTTTCCGAATGTAATCGACTTTGGAGAATTCTGCACTCTTGTTAACAAGAATACTGTGAAAGTAAATAAAGAGGAAACCGGCGTGGGTTATCTTTACTACGTCCTCAAGAGAAATGGTGATGAGCTGGAGCAGATTAAATCGTATATAAACGCACACATCAACAATCTTGGTTACAAGCTAAGCTACAGTAATACATCCGCAGACGGTCTTGTTTTCACTCTTGAAGGTGACAAGACTGGGATTGGAGTTATCGTCATTGATATATCCAATCACTACCTACAGGTTGTTGTCGCTGTGGCAAACAATGCTGATGTAAAGTGATTGATGAGTTCCTGATTACGTATCATCAAAGTGCAGGGCAGCGGAACACTTCCGCAGCCCTGTATTTTGGTGGTTAGCCAAATTCAAGTATCACAAAACTAATCCATTGAAAAAGCCGCCATTTGGTTTGTAGATTTTCTTTTTGCACATTAATACCCACTCCCATCTATAATAATCTTGCAAATCTTTTTTTAAATAGTATAATTAGATATATACTGAATTAGGGGAAGCTTAAAAAGTTAGGTTACTAATAATAACAACTTGCAAGCATTCATATACTAATTATAATTATTTTCACATTGCTAGCGTTTTGCGCGTGGTTCAAGCCAAAAATGAAAATAATTAGTATTTTATTGAACGCAAGTTGTTATAAATACGCCGATTAAAAGCATTTATTAGTAACAAGCCTACTTGCTTTTGCTAACTTTTTAAGCCATATAAAGCCGCCGCTTAAAAACCCCAAAAACGGATTTTCATGCACTAAATAAATTATCATAGTGGGGAGTGAGTTTATCAATTGCTTGAATATTATTTAAAACCAAAAACGATTAAAGAGGCCATAGAACTTCTTAAGCAATACGCCAAAGAAGCAACCATAGTGGCCGGAGGCACCGATGTAATGGTCAATCTTAAAACGAAAAAGCTAAAAGCGAGAGGTCTTATTTCCATCACTGAAATAAAAGAACTTGTTGGTATTACTTCTGAAAGTGACGGCTCGTTTTGTATCGGAGCGTGTACGACTATGTCTGACATAACCGAAAATGCAGCTCTGAAAAAAGCCTTCCCCATTTTATCGGAAGCAGCCTCAGAGCTTGGCAGTCATTCCATACGAAACAGGGCAACAATAGGCGGAAGCCTCTGCAACAGTTCTCCGGCGGGAGAATTAGCCCCTGTTCTTATTGCTTTAGGCGCCACTTTGGAATTAGTAGGAAACAATACTAGCCGCAAATTACTTGTAGAAGATTTCATCCTTGGGCCCGGCAAAAATGCGTTGCAGGAAGAAATACTTACCGCAATAACCATCCCACCCCGCCCTAATCACGTTGGTAAATATATTAAATTTGGCACAAGAAAGTCAATGGAAATATCTATCGTTTCGGCTGCTTGTGTAATTGAAACTTCTCTTGACAAAAAATGTACATATGCATGTCTTATTTTGGGTGCTGTAGCGCCAAAACCTTTGGTTATTCCTGCCTGTTCTGAATCTCTTATGGGGATTAATCTTACCCAAATGGACAGCAATCTCGTTCAAAAAATTGCCGATGCGGCCAGTGCGGCAGCTATGCCTATATCAGACATTAGAGCTAGTGCAGAATACCGTAAAAGAACAGCCGGTGTCTTAGCAAAAAGAGCAATCCAAGAAGCATGGCAAAAAGTGGAGGGTGATGCATAATGGAATCAACAGTTCAATTAAAAGTAAACAATGTATTATATGAAATTTCGATTCCTGTTGATTGGTCACTTGCTCGTGTTCTTCGGGATAAGCTGGGTCTTACCGGAACCAAGATAAGCTGCGAACATGGCGATTGCGGAGTATGCACGGTAATTATGGACGGTAACGCCGTACATTCTTGCATAGTTCCGGCTATGGATGCCCAAGTGCATGAAATTATAACGATAGAGGGGCTTTCAAGTGGTTCACAGCTGCACGATGTTCAAAAAGCCTTTATAAAGGCCGGTGCTATACAATGCGGCTTTTGCACTCCTGGTATGGTAATGGCAGTTACAGCCCTATACATGAAAAACCCTTGCCCTACACAAGAAGAAATTCAAGTTGCTATATCAGGCAACCTATGCCGCTGTACGGGTTATAAAAAGATAATTCAAGTTTCTGATACGTTAAAGGACATGAAAGCGGGGGTTTCTGAAGAGCCTGCCGCCGCCGGAAAGCAAATAGGGGTAAGCCGTACAAGAAAAGACGCTTTTGCCAAAGTTACGGGGCGTGCCAAATATGTCAATGACCTTCATATGGAAGGCATGTTATACGGCGCAATACTACGCAGTAAGATTCCTTTTGGCAAGATTATATCCGTTGACACTACCAAAGCAAAACAACTTCCCGGTGTTGAAGCGGTTATTTGTGCAACTGACGTTAACAATGCCCTTTTTGGCTCTGATGTTCAGGACCAACCTGTTTTTGCGTTTGATTACGTGCGTTATGCCGGAGAGCCTTTGGCGGCAGTAGCGGCCATAGATCAAGAAACAGCCGATGCGGCACTTGAATTAATCGAAGTAGTTATTGAGGAGCTAACGCCAATTTTAGAAGCGCCGGACAGCATTAAGCCGAATGCTCCTGTAATACATGAAAATTATGAAAGCTATAATAAAAACATACCACCATTGATAAACGGCTCTAATTCGTCTAAAAACCTTTGTTTCCACGCTAGAGCGCGTGTAGGTAATGTAGATGAGGTATTTAAAAATGCCAGCCGTATTATAGAAAGCAATACAGTAGCCCATAAAACTCACCCGGGTTACATGGAACCACATGGGTCTTTGTCTTATTATGACGAAAACGATTGCATTAATATTATTTCATCTACCCAAAAACCGTTTTTTGTGAGAAATATGGTGTGTCAGGCATTTGGAATTCCGCTAAATAAACTTATTTCTAAAGTAGTAACAATAGGTGGGGGATTTGGCGGCAAAACAGCCATGATACAAGAGCCGTACACTGTAGCACTTACCATTCATACAAAGAAGCCTGTAAAGATTATTACATCCATTAAAGACGAGATGATCTCTGCTGCAAACCGCCATAGGATTCGATTTAATTATAAAACGGCTATTGCGGAAGACGGAACAATTCTCGGGCGAAAAATCGATATTCTTGCGGATGCCGGCGCATATACGATAGATTCACCGGGTACGGTAAGCCTTTTCGTACACACAGCTTGCGGCCCATACCGCTATGAAAACCTTGAAGTAAATGCGTATGCCGTGTACACAAACACTGTGCCTTCAGGCTCTAACCGTGCCCCCGGAGGATTGGCGTGCGTTTTTGCCAGCGAGACCCACGCAGATATAATTGCAAAGGCGATAGACATAGACCCTCTTGCTTTTCGCTTAAAAAATGCAGTGCGCAAAGGCGAGAAACTATTTAACGGGCAAACCATTCAAGCTGTCGGTCTTATCGACTGTCTCACAAATACGGCTGAGAAGCTGCATTGGGACAAAGGCCAGGTTGAAGAAGGGTTTGGCAAAGGAATATCCTGTATGTGGTGGTGTTCGGGGGTATTTTCGGGTTCCGTGTTAACTTCTGTTAACGACGACGGCACGGTTCAAATCTTATCCGGTTTAAATGAAATCGGTACAGGTTCAAAAGTAACCAGTATTGGCCAAATTGCGGCGGAAGCCATGGGCATTGATTTTGACGATGTTGACCTCTCATTTGGCAGTGACACCAGCCACTTTGCCTACGAGCACGGGGTTGGCGCTAGCCGGACAGTTTTTTCAATGGGTAAGGCAGTGTTGAATTCGTGCGAACAGATTAAGGAAAAGTTACATACCTTTATGAAGGAAGAGGGCTTAGCCTTTGATAAAGCGCCACGTTTTGAAGGCGGCAAAATTATTGTTCCCGAAACAGGTAAAGTATTCCCATTAGGGCGGGTTGCAGGGATGTATAAATCTAAGAAAGGGCCGTTGGTTGGGCAATCATCCATAAACAGGCCATTTCCTGATTATGATGCTTCTCGTTTGGAAGCAATGCTCTACCCGGCTTTTCCTGGGCCGACTTTTGCGGTACAAGGTGCTATCGCCCGTAGAGACGAAGAAACAGGGATTGTGGAAATTAAAAAAATGGTTTCGGTTCAAGATGTTGGTTACGCCATAAACCCATGCGCTATAGAAGGGCAAATGGAAGGTGGCATTGTAATGGGTGTCGGATACGCACTTACCGAAGAGTTAATTATTACAGACGGCATTGTGAAGAATTCTTCCTTTAGTGATTACAAAATGCTTACTTCAATGGATATACCTGAAATGGATGTTGTCATGCTGGAATGTGCAGAAGAAGTAGACGATGAATTTTCCGGTCCTATGGGGGCAAAAGGTGTTGCAGAATGTGCTCTGGCGCCTGCGGCCGGCGCAATAGCCAACGCACTTTTTGCGGTTTCCGGCAACCCCGAAGTTGAAACAAAACTACAAAAGCTTAATTGATATAAAAGCATGTGAAAAGGAGTGGTTCTTGACAAAAGCAAATCTATCATGATACAATTATTTTAACAAAAATTTTACTTATTTTCAGGTTTTATTGTGCCATTTGTATGTATGGCTGATAAAAATTATAGGAGTGGTGCTTTTGGGAGTAATGTGAAAAAATGTAACCAATCTGCTTGATTTGTGAACGGGCTGTTTGCAAGTGCAGCAAAAAGTAGTACTTATTATATAGACCTAAGGCAAGAAACCAACAAAAAAGGAGTGTTACTATAATGAATGAAAAGCTTGAGTTCCGCGGCGGCATAGCGTTGGCTTTTTTACCTGTTGCTATTTTCTTTGTTTTTTGTGTAGTGCTGTTCGTTGTGTTCAAAGCGTTTAATATGGAAGCGCTAGCAATGGGCGGGTTTATCGGTCTTTTGATTGGCGGCGCCTTTTGCACAAGTTATACTAAGTTTTGGGATGCGGCCATGAAAGGTGTGGCTTCACCTGCTTCCGTTTCAGTTATTGTTATTTTCTTTGTTATAGGTATGTTTTCCGCTTTAATGAAAGCGTGTGGTCTAAGTAATGGGTTCGTTTGGCTAGCTAATTCTGTGGGTATTAGCGGTGGCTTGTTTGTTGCATTTGTTTTCGTCGCTTGCTGTATCGTTTCTACTGCAACAGGGTCATCCATTGGAACGATGTTTACAGCCTTTCCTATTTTTTTCCCGGCCGGAATAATACTTGGCGGCGGACCAATGTTTTTAGCCGGTGCTGTTGTCTCAGGTGCCATTTTTGGCGATAATCTTGCGCCAATATCAGACACGACGATTGCATCAGCATCAACCCAGCTGTTTCGCTCTGGCACACCAGCCGACATCGGTGGTTGTGTTCGCAGTAGGCTTAAATACTCACTAATTGCCGGTTGCATCGCCGCAGTTCTGTTTGCGATTGTTGGTGGCATAGGTGGCACTTATTCGGGCGGGGCTGCTCAGGATATGGCTAACCCCAAAAGCCTTGTTATGCTTGTGCCCGTTGTTGCTATGTTGTTAGTTGCCATTCGTACGCGCAACATATTCCTAGGCATTTTTGTCGGCCTTTTGTTCGGCACTATTACAGGCCTTGCACTTGGTCTGTTTGCGCCATCTGCCATATTCTTTAACGATGCGGCGCATAACGCTGCTGGTGGCTTTTTAGTTGATGGTGTTGCTAATATGCTTGGAACAGTTGGTCTAGTTATTTCCGTGTTTGGCATTATGGGCGTGTTACGGCAAGCCGGGGCTCTAGAGCTTTTAGTCGATAAAATATTAAACAGCAAAATGGCCGCAACGCCAAAAGGCGCAGAACTTGCAATGCTTATTGGTGTTTCACTTACAACAGTAATTTTCGGCGGCGTTACAAGTGCTTCGATTTTGACATTCGGCCCTGTTGTTAATGAAATTGGCTCGGCTAAAGGCATACACCCATATCGCCGCGCTAACCTGTTAGATGCAGTCGCTAACAGCTTACCCGCCATTGTACCTTTTATGAGCGTATTCGTATTCATAGGCTCTGCTATGACCGATGTGTCGCCTGTTAACGTTGCTATTGGTGCATTTTACCCAACCGCTTTATTCTTAACAATCTTAGTTTCAATTTTTATAGGTTATGGCCGTACATATGAGGGCGATGGTATTAATGAGTTAGCCGCCCCGCCGGTTACTGTCGCAGATAAACCAAAAAAATAATGTTCATCGTCTGTTGAACATACTGTACAAAAGTTTTATACAGGGTAACCCTAAGCAGCTTTGATATTGATAAATACGACATTTATACGCATTTATAAATATCAAAGCTGCTTAGCTTTTGTAAAAAAACGCAAAAACTTAGTAGCTAACCCCCTATTTAATCAGAATGACTGTGGTTTAGGTGTTTTCATTAGACGTCCTTCCTAACCACAAAGTCACTCGTCAAAAGCAAATTATATACAATAAAAGGAGGTGTCTGTCCCTTGATTTTTAGGATTATCCCCTAATGAAAATTCAATACTTCGCTACTATTGTCTGCATCTTCTCCCAATTATTCTCCATATCAGCAACAAGCTTAAACTGGGTACGTGTACGATCTAGGTTTTGCTTAGGGCGATGGGTTTTGAAATAGACATCGCCCTCAATATAATCGGTTAGGAAACGTATGCCGCATTCTAATGTCATAAGTTTTGCGCCCCAAACAAGACACTCCTTCTCGGTTTTGGTCATCGCACTACCAGCTTCGCTTAAAAAGCTTTCTGTGTATGCTTCAAACAGACTGAGTGAAAAATTCACCTTGGATAGATCGGCTTCATCTTCGGCACAATGGTTAGCGCCGAACCGAATAGAATCGCCAAAGTCATTAGCCAACAACCCGGGCATAACGGTGTCAAGGTCGATGATGCAGATACCCTGACGAGTTTGTTTATCAATTAATACATTATTAAGCTTGGTATCGTTATGGGTTACACGCAAGGGCAGATCACCCTTTTCAAGCAAATCCATAAGGACATGACATTCCTTCTCACGTGCCAGCACAAAATCAATTTCTGGTTTTATTTCTGCCGCACGACCTAATAAATCGGCTTCTAAAGCAATCTTAAAGTTGTTAAGGCGGTTTCTTGTATCATGAAATTTATAGATTGTCTCATGAAGTTGTTTTACGGGATAGTCGGCTAATAACTTTTGAAACCGTCCGAAAGCCTTAGCTGATGCCTGAAACAAATCTGGTGTTTCGGCTCTTTGCAGACAGACTGTTCCCTCAACAAATCGATAGACACGCCACATAACTTTTGCAGAGTCGGTAAAATAGGCAGCACCCTCTTTTGTTAATAAAACTGTCATCGTTTCCCGCATGACATCGCCGTTGTTTTGTTTAATAATCTTACATAGATGATTAGTTACACCGATGATGTTCTCCATAAGTTTTGGTACATCTTTAAATACCTTGCCGTTGATGCGCTGTAAAATATATCGTAGAGTCTCACCTGCTGATGTTTGGGTATAAACACAAAATGTATCGTTGATATGTCCGCTGCCATAACGTACCGCGCCTACAATCGTCCCGCCAAAATCATAGGCTAACAGAGCTTCTTCCAGACAAATTCCTTGTTCCAGCAAATTCATTGTTTAAACTCCTTTACACATGATTACATATGATTACATAATGGCTATGGACACAAGCCAATGGGATCAAGCTGCTTCAGTCCGCCGTACCGAGAACCTATTCCTGCCGCCATTACTACAAGCATAGGCTTCATAAAACCCCTTAAAGTTTATATCCATTGGGGTTATTTACCTGCCAACGTCTGGAATCCTCACACATATCGTTCAGATTATACTTAGCAGTCCAACCGAGGAATGCCTTAGCCTTTGAGGTATCCGCCCAGCATTCGGCAATATCGCCGGGACGACGAGGCCCGATTTTATAGTTAATCTTAACACCGCTTGCTTTTTCATAGGCATCAATCACCTGCAAAACACTATAACCGTTTCCTGTACCAAGATTGCAAACAAATAATCCGCAGTTTTCTTTAAGCTTGTTTAACGCTGCCACATGACCTTTTGCAAGATCAACAACATGGATATAATCACGTACACCGGTGCCGTCTACTGTTTCATAATCGTTGCCGTAAACTGTTAGACATTCCAGCTTACCTACTGCCACCTGGGCTATATATGGTACGAGGTTGTTAGGGATTCCGTTTGGGTCTTCGCCGATTAAACCGCTTTTATGTGCTCCGATTGGGTTAAAATAGCGTAAGATTGCGATATTAAGCGACGAATCCGCCTTTGCAACATCCTGCAAAATCATCTCGTTCATGAGTTTTGTTGAGCCATATGGATTAGTTGTTGAAAGAGGAAATTCTTCGGTAATAGGAACATTAGCAGGATCGCCATACACAGTAGCCGAGGAGGAAAAGATGAAGCTCTTAACTCCATGAATACGCATTGCCTTTAATAACGCCAGTGTCGTAGCCAAATTGTTGCTGTAGTACTCAAGTGGTTTCTCAACACTTTCACCCACTGCCTTATATGCTGCAAAGTGAATAACACCCTCTATGTCCGGACGGCGTTCAAAAAGTGTCTCCACTGCCTTTTCATCAGCAAGATTAATCTCCTCAAAGTCAAATGACCTGCCTGTAATCTGCTGCACACGTTTGACCGCTTCCGGGCAGGAATTGGAATAGTTGTCTGCTACAAGAATATCAAATCCCTGTTCTAAAAGCTCTACGCAGGTGTGGCTGCCGATATAACCGGCGCCGCCGCTTACTAAAATTGTCATATCCATGCTCCTTTGCATGTGATTATCTGCTGCTTTTTGAGCCAGTTATGCTTCTTTATCTGTTGCACGGATGACCATGTTTAATATCGGTAATTTAATGGATTATGCAAGCCGCACAACAAAGAATGGCGGAATAATCAACCGCAAAACCACATGATAGCTTTATGTAACCATATATTAGGATAAGCTCTTTATTCTGCTAATAATTTCAGAGTTCACTCTTTGCCTTAAATTCAAGATGTATGAAGCTGTTTTTGGGTATTCGGAAAATGTTAAAGGTTTAGAGAGATCTCCTTCAATAATATTAATTACATGTTGCCTGTCTGTGATTGATTCCAATAGTAATAGCGCTCTTAAGTCAAAAAGAGCTTGCATAGTAACCATTATTCTTATAGAATCTTCCGGGTATCCGGCTTCACCGGGATAAACTTGAAACGGATCACCTGATGGCGTAAACCCATCTGCATCTGTACATGCATAAGGATTAATTATTCTTGTTGAATACTGGGTGTTATAAAAATTATATCCCCAGTGCAAAACACCTTCAATATTATATTTATAAAGCTGAACACCAAATATTCTGTTTCTAGCTGAGGGCATTGCAATAAATAAATTACTTACATCTTTATATTGTGCAACACAATAATATGTCCATAATCCTTCAACATTTGCCTCAATAAAGGGCTGTATGTGATTGTTTGCCGGAATTGGTTTTGTTAATATACCTTTTTTATAAAACTCAAAGTCGGAAAGAGCATCGATAATCGTAAAACCTTCTAAATATGGCTTAACTATATCTTTTGCCGCCTTGTAATTATCAATATGCTCCAATAAAGGTTCGTCTGAAATATGGAAATAAGTATTTTTGCTTATACCCCATTCCTTTAGCTTAAGAATTAACGCCGGCAAAAACACCGACAGAAATTGTTTGTATTCGTCAGAAGTTGATTTTGTTTCCCACCCAAAA
>CAZEYG010000036.1:0-10162 GCA_964516575.1 uncultured Defluviitaleaceae bacterium | reverse complement strand
AATATCGGCAATCTGTTTTGCCACTTCTTTACAGGAATTAATTGTTTTTTGAATTTTAAGCTCGTTTCCCCGTCCTACCTTTGGCAAAATAAGAGGAGGATGGGGCATTATAAAAGCAGCTTTAACCGGCATAAAAACCTCCTAAGATTACCCCGGCAAAATTAATGATATTTTAACTGCCGCCGGAATATAAATCAAACTCTATACTTAGATTATATTTCTTTATAGGATGGTTGTCGAGAAGGAAAATTATGCTTGACAGAAGAAACAATAAATGCTAATGTTAGTTAGTTAGCATAACTAACTATTATGCGGTGTTTTTAGTCCCTAAGGTTATGGTTGGAGGTGACATTGTGGACAATTTTGAAATATGTTTAAATGAAACATTAGTTGACATTTTTAACAACATAATAAAATTTGAAGAGATGTCCCTTAAAAAAATTGCCAACAACACCGTTACAGTCAGCGAAGCCCATATGTTGGAGGCAATAGAAAAACTTGACAATAAGGCTACAGTCAGTGAAATAGCTGCTAATTTAAGGGTTGCCGTGCCTACAGTAACCGTTGCTCTTAAAAAGCTCGAACAAAAGGGGCTTATAACAAAGCTCCAATGTAAAAACGACGGAAGGCGGGTGTTTATAAGCCTTAGCCGCTTGGGCGAAAAAATTAATAAGGCACACGCATATTTTCATTTGAAAATGGTTAGAAACATAAGCCAGAATTTTTTAGATAACGAAAAGGAAATTTTGCTTCATGCAATCAATAAACTAAATGTTTTTTTTAGAGAAAAGGTTGAGGCATAGATGAGTTTAAAAATAATTGGTACAGGGCGTTCCGTTCCCGAAAGGCACGTTTCAAACAAAGAGCTGGAAGCCTTTATGGATACAAGCGACGAATGGATAAAAACTCGAACCGGTATTGAAAAAAGATATATATCAATAGACGAAACCCTTTGCGATATTTCAAGCGCCGCTGCAAAAGCCGCTATCGAAAGCGCCGGAATTTCTCCAGATGAGCTTGATTTAATTATTTGTGCTACGCTTCAAGGGGATTTTATTACTCCCTCCCTGGCTAGTATGGTTCAAAAGGAAATAGAAGCCCATTGCCCGGCTTTTGATTTAAACGGAGCTTGCGCCGGTTTTATATGGGGTTTGGATGTTGCGGCTTCCTACATACTTTCAGGAAGAGCGAATACAATTCTTATAGTTTGCGCCGATCAGATGTCTAAGTTTGTGGATTGGTCAGACAGAAGCACAGCGGTTCTGTTCGGCGACGGGGCAGGGGCTTGTGTTGTAACAAAAGGAGACTGCCTTAAATACATTCATATGACTACCGCTGGTGCAAGCTGCATTTTAAACGTTCCGGCGTCTGCAAACTCTAGCCCGTTTGGTCATAAAGGAGGTTTTAAAACCCGTGTGCATATGGATGGGCAGGAGGTATTTAAGTTTGCTGTGTCTATGATAGAAAAAGAGACGGCAATTGCCCTTGAAGCTATCGGGGCTAATGATATGGATATTGATTATTATATACTTCATCAGGCGAACAAACGGATAATAGACTTTGCACGTACAAAGCTAAAGCTGCCGGAAGAAAAATTCCCGATAAACATTCAAAGCTACGGCAATATATCGGCCGCAACAATCCCTACCTTATTGGACGAAATGAGCCGGGATGGCAGGCTTAAAGGCGGCGAGCTTTTGCTTATGACTGCTTTTGGAGCAGGGCTTACAACAGGAACTTGTATTTTAAGCTGGTAAAACAATAGTTAAACAGCCGCTTTATGCGGATAAATAAAAAAATACTTTGGAGGAATATGTTATGTTAGAAAAAATTGCAAAAATATTAAGAGAGTACAAAGACGACAACGATTTAGTTATTACAGAAAGCACTACATTTGAAGAGCTTGAGCTGGATTCACTTGATACTGTTGAGCTTGTTATGAATCTTGAGGACGAATTTTCTGTCACAATTGAAATGAGCGAAACAATTAAATCAGTAGGTGATCTTTTAAAGGTTATCGAAAGCGCTTCAAACTAATTTAAGCTCTCCCGATACGCCGGCTTGCAGCTTTTATTTCGCAGGCCGGCAAAAATAATTATCAAAGGAGGGTATAGGCATATGATTAAAACACCTATTTGCGATATGTTGAATTTAAAATATCCTATATTTCAAGGCGGCATGGCCTGGATTGCCGACGCTTGCCTAGCTGCTTCCGTATCCGAGGCCGGAGGTCTTGGTATTATTGCCGCAGGAAATGCCCCGGCCGAATATGTTAGGGCTGAAATATTAAAAGCTAAAGCCGCAACCCAAAAGCCTTTTGGTGTTAATATTATGTTAATGAGTCCCTTCGCGGACGAGGTAGCTAAGGTTGTGGCCGAGGAAAAGGTTGCCGTTGTTACAACAGGCGCCGGAAACCCCTCTAAATATATGGAGGCTTGGCTGGAAGCCGGAGTTAAGGTTATTCCTGTTGTGCCGTCAACAGCGATTGCTAAGCTTGTACAACGATGTGGTGCTGTTGCCGTAATTGCCGAGGGCGGCGAATCCGGCGGGCATGTAGGGGAAATAACAACGATGTCCCTTGTACCCCAGGTTTGTGACGCTGTAAGTATACCTGTTATAGCTGCCGGAGGTATTGGCGACGGAAGAGGTATTGCGGCTTCCTTTATGCTTGGGGCAGTTGGAGTACAGGTTGGAACCCGGTTTTTGGTTGCAAAAGAATGTAATGTTCATCAAAACTATAAGGACAAGGTTTTAAAGGCAAAGGATATAGACACTATTACAACAGGTAAAAGGCTTGGACATCCTGTCCGGGCGATTAAAACACCTTTTTCAAGAGAGTTCTTTAAGAAAGAGTACGACAGCAGCATTTCAAACGAAGAGCTGGAAGCCTTTGGAATCGGCGCATTAAGGCTTGCGGCGGTAGAAGGCGACGAAAAGAACGGCAGCTTTTTAGCCGGACAGATTTCGGGGTTAATAAAACAAGAGCAGACATCTAAGGAAATTATCGAAGAAATGTTTTCAGAAGCTGAAAATATATTAAACGGAGCGGCGAAATGGGTAAAATAGCATTTGTTTTTGCAGGGCAGGGCGCACAATATCCGGGAATGGGCAAGGAGTTTTATGATAACTTCGACAGCGCCAAAAATGTATTTGATATGGCAGATAAAATCCGCCCTAATACTATCCACACATGCTTTAATGGCAGCGAACAGGAGATTAATGTTACGATAAACACCCAACCCTGTCTTTTTGCTATGGATTTGGCTTGCGCCCGAGTGCTTAACGAAAAGAAGGTTTATGCCGATGCAGTAGCCGGTTTTTCTTTAGGTGAAGTAGCGGCCATAACTTACGCCGGTATAATGAGCGACGAGGAAGCGTTCCGTTTTGTTTGCCTTAGAGCCGAGCTAATGCAAAGATGCGCCGAGAAAAACAAAGGTGTTATGTTTGCTGTTGTTAAGTTAAATGCGGAGCAGGTGGAAAGGATTTGTAATAAGCTGGACGGTGCTTACCCAGTGAACTACAATTGTCCGGGGCAGATAGTCGTCGCTTGCCGTGAAAGCATAACCGATGATTTGGCAAAGGCTGTAGCAGACGCCGGCGGAAAGGCTTTAAAGATTGCAGTCAGCGGAGCGTTTCATAGCCCGTTTATGGACGAGGCAAGTGCTGAGATAGGCCAATATCTCAAAGAGAAAGCCGTAGCTGTTGGAAATGTTCCGGTTTATGCCAATTTAACGGCAGAGACTTACGGAGACGCTAGGTTTCTTTTGGCAAAGCAGGTTAACAGCCCTGTTTTATGGCAGCGGACTATTGAAAACATGATTGCCCATGGCTTTGACACTTTTATTGAAGTAGGTGCAGGTAAAACTCTTAGCGGGCTTATAAAGAAAATTAACGGAGGCGTTATAATACTTAACGTTTCCGATTTAGAAACACTTGATAAAACATTGGAGGTACTTTATGCTTAAAGGCAAAACCGCCGTTATAACGGGAGGTTCCCGTGGAATCGGCAAGGAAATAGCTCTTAAAATGGCCGAAAACGGCGCTGATATTGCAGTTATATATTCAGGTTCCATGGAAGCCGCGGCGGAGGTTTGTTGCCAGGCGGAGGTTATGGGTGTTAATGCTAAAAACTACAAATGTGATGTTTCGGACTTTGATTTAGTTAAAGCCGTTTGCGAAAGTATATCTGCTGATTTTGGCAAGGTTGATATTCTAGTAAACAACGCAGGGATTACAAAAGACAATCTGCTACTTAGAATGAGTAGTGATGATTTCGATAGGGTTTTAGGCGTTAACCTTAAGGGTGCTTTTAATTTTACGAAGCATTTATGCAGGCTGATAATGAAATCCGAAGCCGGAAGAATCATTAACGTCTCATCAGTTAGCGGGCTTATGGGAAATGCGGGGCAGGCCAATTATTCGGCAGCAAAAGCCGGGCTTATTGGTTTTACAAAAACTATGGCTAAAGAGCTGGCCGGAAGAAATGTTACTTGTAACGCTATTGCCCCAGGCTTTATCCAAACAGATATGACCGATTCATTACCCCAATCGGTTCTTGAATCAGCAAATAATGTAATCCCTCTTAAAAGAATAGGTCAACCGGAGGAGATTGCGGAATTAGCTGTGTTTTTAGCTTCAAGCAAAGCCGCCTACATAACCGGCGAGGTAATTAGAGTAGACGGCGGCATGTGCATGTAAATTACTGATATATAACATATATAGATATTTAAAGGTATATCATGAAGGAGAGTTTTATGTGAAAAGGGTTGTAGTTACCGGCTTAGGCTGTATAACTCCCGTAGGAAACGATATAGCCGGTTTTTGGAACAATATAATTAACGGCGTGCATGGTATCGGAGAAATAACAAAGTTTGACACAACCGGGTTTAAGGTTAAAATAGCGGCTGAGGTTAAGGACTTTAAGCCAGAGATGTATATAGAAAAAAGCGAAATAAAAAAGACCGACTTGTATTCTCAATATGCTTTAGCCGCGGCGACACAAGCAGTTGAAGAAAGCGGAATACTAGGTAAGGTTAAGCCGGAGCGTTTTGGGGTTTATATCGGCTCGGGAATCGGCGGAATTAATACTTTTCTTTCTGAAACAGAAAAAGCCCTCTCAAAGGGGGCAAACAGGGTATCACCGTTTTTCATACCAATGATGATAGCTAATATGGGCGCAGCTTTGGTTGCAATTAAATTTAAGGCGCAAGGCCCCTGCCTTCCGATTGTTACCGCCTGCTCTACATCAGCTAATGCAATAGGCGAGGCGTTTCGGGCCATAAAATTTGGCTATGCGGACGCTATAATAGCGGGCGGCTCAGAAGCGGCAATAAACCCGCTGGCTGTCAGCGGTTTTACAAACTGCATGGCGCTTTCTACTAAAAACGACCCGGATACCAGCTCAATCCCCTTTGACAAACGCCGAGATGGCTTTGTTATGGGCGAAGGCGCTGGAGCAATAATTTTAGAGGAATATGAACATGCCGTTAACAGAGGGGCTAAAATATATTGCGAAATAAGCGGATACGGCCATACTAACGACGCATTCCATATTACCGCACCACATCCGGAAGCAGAATGTGGAAGCAGGGTAATCACCCTTGCTTTTGAAGAAGCGGGGCTTACCCCTGACGAAAACCTCTATATCAACCCACATGGCACGTCAACGCCATTAAACGATAAAATCGAAACCATTGCAATCAAAAAGGCAATCGGTGATATTGCCTATAAAATACCGATAAGCTCCACAAAATCAATGACCGGGCACATGCTTGGCGCTGCCGGATGTGCGGAAGCGATTGTTGCGATAAAGGCCTTGGAAACAGGGATTGTACCGCCAACGGTCGGCCTAAAAGAGCCTGATCCCGAATGTGACCTGGATTATGTTGCCGACGGCATGAGAAAATGCCAGATTAACAAGGCTATATCCTTGTCCCTTGGTTTTGGCGGTCATAATGCGGGAATACTGTTTAATAATCTTTAATTTTTATTGAGGTGTGTTATGGATATTAAAAATATCAAAGCTTTGGCTGAAATATTAAGCAGTAACGGGCTTAGCCGCTTGGAAGTATCTGAAGGAGATACGGTTATAAAAATGGAGAAGGCTGTCAGCTCTCCCGCTGCATTTGCCGCTTCTACGGTTGTTAAGGAAAATGTAACTATAGTTGAAGAAACCTTTGGGGGTAAAATAAGCGGTAATTATACCGAAGTTAAATCGCCGGTAGTAGGTGTTTTCTATGTTGCTCCTTCGCCTGATGCGCCGCCTTTTGTTACGATAGGCAGTCAGGTTAAAAAAGGTGACGTGCTTTGTATAGTAGAGGCTATGAAGCTAATGAACGAAATAGTCGCAGAAGCCGATGGTGAGATAGTTGATATTTGCCTTAAAAACGGAGATGTAGCCGAGTTTGGCCAAGTGCTGTTTAAAATGGCTTAAATCAGGGGGATTTATGGACAGAGAACAAATAAAAAGCATTATTCCCCATAGGGAGCCTATGCTTTTAATCGACGAGGTAGAGCTTGCGGACGGTGTTTCTACAGGCAAATACACCGTTAAAGGCGACGAATGGTTTTTGCAGGGGCATTTTCCCGGAAACCCCGTAGTACCGGGTGTTATACTTTGCGAAATGATGGGCCAGTCGGCCTGTTTGCTCGTAAATTGCGGGGAAGGTAAATATACTCCGTATTTCACCGGCATGAATAACGTAAAGTTTAAAAACAAGGTTTTACCCGGCGATAAGATTGTATTTAAATGTAGAATTGAAAAATCCAAAGGCATGTTTTATTTTATAAAAGGCTCAGGTTATGTAAACGATAAGTTATGTGTAAGCGGGGATTTATCTTTTGCAGTAGTTAAAGGGGAGTAGGTCGTGTTTTCAAAAATACTTATTGCTAACCGCGGCGAAATTGCCGTTAGAGTTATTAGAGCCTGCAAGGAAATGGGAATTACAACCGTAGGGGTTTTTTCCGAGGCCGACAGAGATTCTCTGCACGTTAGCCTAGCGGACGAAAGTTATTGCATCGGTACTGCTTTAGCAAAGGACAGCTATTTAAACATGGACAGAATTCTTTCAGCCGCTATTGCCACAAAAGCGGAGGCTATACATCCCGGTTATGGGTTCTTAGCTGAAAACGCCGAGTTTGCAAGACGGTGTAAGGAAAACGGCATTACGTTTATCGGCCCATCAGCCCAGGTTATTTCAATGATGGGCGACAAAGACAACGCCAAAAAAACCATGAAAGCCGCAGGAGTGCCTGTAATACCCGGCTGTGAGCTGGTTGAAGGTTTGGAGCACGGCAAGAGGGAAGCGGAAAAAATAGGCTTTCCTTTGCTTATTAAAGCAAGAGCCGGCGGCGGCGGGCGTGGAATACGCCTTGTAAAAGTTATGGCTGAATTTGAACAAAGTTATAATGCCGCTGTTTTAGAAGCCGAAAGCTCCTTTTCCGACGGCGCTGTATATATGGAAAAATATTTAACCGGCGTTAAGCATATTGAAATGCAGATTTTAGCCGACAATTTCGGTAATGTGATTTGCCTTGGAGAAAGGGATTGCTCCGCCCAGCGCAAAAATCAAAAGATGATAGAGGAAACTCCTTCGCCGATTATGTCGGAAGAAACAAGGCAAAGGATGATCGAACTTTCTGTTAAGGCAGGTTTAGCGGTAGGTTATACCGGCGCCGGAACAATCGAATTTTTATATGACGAGAACGGTTGCTTTTATTTCATGGAAATGAACACACGCTTGCAGGTTGAACATCCTGTAACAGAAATGGTCACATGGATAGACTTGGTAAAGTGGCAGATTAGAATAGCCGCCGGACTAAAGCTGACCTTAGAGCAAAAAGATATCCGGCTTATGGGTCATGCAATAGAATGTAGGATAAACGCTGAAAATCCTTATGAAAATTTTAGGCCATCCTGCGGCAAAATAACAATGCTGCATGTGCCCGGCGGGCCTTGGGTTCGGTTTGATACGGCTATATATCAAGGCTACAGCATTCCCCCGTTTTACGACTCAATGATAGGTAAGCTGATAGTTTATGCAAAGACAAGAGACGAGGCAATCAGAAAAATGAAAGCGGCTCTTTGTGAGCTTATAATCGAAGGCATAGAGTATAACGCTGATTTTCATACCGAGCTTCTATCAGAGGAAGAATTTGAAAACGGCAGTTATACTACGGATTTTATCTCGAAGCTTCTATCTGGAAGCCCAGATTAATGTTTGCTGTGCAAACTTTAATCACCCCCTTAAAAAGGGGGATTGAGTCACCAGTCATTGAAAACATTTAATTGGTGCCTTAATAATAACGGCATATGTTACCGACATATAAAGAAGGTGATACAATGATATTTAAAAAGCCTAAAAACCCTTTGGAAGGGCATAGTAAAATTCATAAGTCTAAGATAGCAGAGTTTACCGACGACTTATCTGTGAATTGCCCCCGCTGCAAAAAAGCGCTGTCATGGAGCGCCCTTTCGGATACGATGCATGTTTGCCCCTATTGCAGACATCATTTTAGGATAAACGCAAGACAGCGGATTAATTATATTTGCGACAGAGGTAGCTTTATAGAAACTGACAAAGAGCTTATGTCTAAAAATTTTTTGAACTTTCCCGATTATGACAAAAAACTGACCGGTGCTAGACTTGACAGCGCTGAAAACGATGCCGTTGTTTGCGGAACGTGTAAAATCGGCGGAAGCCGGGTGGCAGTGTTTGTTATGGAGCCTTATTTTATGATGGGCAGTATGGGAAGCGTAGTAGGGGAAAAAATCACCCGATTGTTTGAACAGGCCGCTGAAGAACGTATGCCTGTTGTGGGATTTACTGTTTCGGGCGGTGCAAGAATGCAGGAAGGTATAGTTTCCCTTATGCAAATGGCAAAGACAAGCGGAGCGGTAAAGCGACATAGTGACAACGGCAATTTATTTCTTTGCGTACTTACAGATCCGACTACAGGCGGCGTAACAGCCAGCTTTGCTATGGAGGCCGATATTATTATATCCGAGCCCTTTGCTCTTGTTGGTTTTGCCGGGCCTAGAGTTATTGAGCAAACAATTCGCAAAAAATTACCCGATGGCTTTCAGAGGGCGGAGTTTTTGCTGGAGAAGGGGTTTGTTGACGATATAATAGACAGAAGGCGTCAAAGGCATTATATTGCCCAAGTGCTTAAAATGCACAGAAGGGGGCGAAACGTATGACAGCTTATGAAAGAGTAAATTTAGCAAGGGCAAAAAACAGGCAAACCTCCCTTGATTTTATAAACGGTATATTTACCGGCTTTCTGGAAATGCACGGTGACAGACGTTTTGCAGACGACAAGGCTGTTGTAGCCGGAATAGCTTATTTGGAAAATATGCCCGTTACTGTTATCGGCATAGAAAAAGGCCACAACACAAAAGAGAAAGTAATGCGAAACTTTGGCTCGGCTCATCCCGAGGGCTATAGAAAAGCTCTAAGGCAAATGAAGCTGGCGGAAAAGTTCTCACGTCCTGTTATTTGTTTTGTTGATACGGCTGGTGCGTATTGCGGCATAGGCGCCGAGGAGCGGGGGCAGGGGCTTGCTATAGCTGAAAACCTGATGGAAATGATGACTCTTAGAACCCCTGTTATTTCAATACTTATCGGAGAAGGCGGAAGCGGCGGCGCGCTTGCTTTAGCTGTAGCCGACCAGGTATGGATGCTTGAAAACTCCATATATTCGGTTATATCACCCGAAGGCTGCTCCAGCATTTTATGGAAAGATTCCGGCAAGGTTAAGGAAGCAAGCGAATGCTTAAAACTTACTGCCAGCGACCTTTTAAAGCTGGAGGTTATAGACAAAATCATTCCCGAAACAAAGGAACTGATTGGCGAGTTAAAAAATGAGCTTGTGCAAACGATTGTTAAAAGTAAAAGCATTAACATAGACGAGCTTGTAGATCAAAGATATTTGCGGTTTAGGAAAATAGGTGCAGCGGACTAAAAAGTTTTGTATACTGAAAATAACAGTTGCATTATTTTAAATTGTTTGATAGAATATTGTCTATTGAGCGGCGGCAGGGAAGTGACGCTGCAATAATTATTTTAATTTAAGGAGTTGCACAAAATGGCAAAATGTGAAATATGCGAAAAAAGTATTCGCACAGGTCATAGAATAAGTATTACCCGTAGCCAGTTTTCAA
>CAZEYG010000035.1:0-10165 GCA_964516575.1 uncultured Defluviitaleaceae bacterium | reverse complement strand
AGGCTTTCGTATAAGTTCTTGACAGCTTACTGCCGCTTGTAATACTGTCATCTGCACGTAATATTTCAATTCAAGCATGTCGTAAATGTATTTTTATGTACAAGCTCCAATATATTGACACCTATGTTATATTCAAATGCGACTTACGACTCTTAAATTATTTTCGTTAAAACTCCTTGTTGGTTTAAGTCAAGCCTAAAGATTTTCTTCATAAACCGAGCCATAGCTTTGCTTTTTCAGAGAAAAGAAATAACTATAATACTTGGTTCATTTGTTTTGTTTGCCGCAATGCTGTGAAATTCTCCGGGGTAATAGAAGGCAACATCCCCATGCTTTAATATAAACATCTGCCCCCGGCGGTTATAAGCACCTCCACCCTGTCGCAATAAACCAGTTCTCCAAAATCATGAGCTTCCCCTTTTATGATAGCCATTCATCTTTTAATTTCGGATATTGATGACTTTATCCCCGTATATTATGCCATCGATTTCAAACAAATTATTGGTTTTTCGCTTCTTGTATTTGCTGATTTTCGGATTATTTATGCGATACCGCTCGTGAAAGTAGCGATTATCATTATACATAATTAAAGCGTTTCCTTAACGATGGAGATAAAATCCTTAAAATATTGGGGCATATAAATCTTTTTTTGGTATGCAAGATTCATAGTTATGGGCGGATACTTATTTTTCACTGAAAAGACGGCAAGCGGCAAGCCAACCGTGCTATGTAGGTAAAGCTCGGCCAAAAAGCAAGCACCGACTCCTTCAGCCACAAGGTTTATAGCTGTTTGCAGGCTACGGGTGTTCAGCAAAATATTTGGAGTAAACCCTGCTGATTCAAAGATTTTTTCAGCAACTTCCCGCGTTTGCTGGCCGCGGTGCTGCAAAACAAACCGTTCATCTTTAAGCAGTGCCACATCAATCTCCGGGTAAATGCCCGGAGGTGCCCCATACATTTGTGCAATCTTATGAGTGGCAGGAACAGCAACCAGAATTCTGTCGTGGCGGATATGGTGTTGTGCAATGTTCGGGTGTTTGGCCTCAAAGTTAACAAGGGCAAAATCAACCTTGTTGTCCAGAATGAGTGATTCCAGCATATTAGAGTGTTCTTCCATTACTGTAATCGTCACATCGGGGTAAATCTTTAAAAAAGGCGGCAAAACCTTGGGTAACACATACGCACTTCGCAGAAGCGGCACAGCCAGACGCAACCGGCCACCTCGCCGGTCTTTTAGACTACCGATTTCGTAGGCAAGCTGCTGTTCAAGGTTGCATATCTCCGAAGCGTAGTGCATAAAACGCTCGCCTTCGTATGTAAGAATAAGCGTGCGTCCGATGCGGCTAAACAAGGCAAAGCCAAGCCGGCTTTCCAGTGTGGCTAAAAATTTGCTCAGTGCCGGCTGTGAGATATAAAGTGCTTGCGCCGCTTTTGTCAAATTTCCGCAATTACGGATAGCTATTAAATATTGCATCGTATGGTTGCCAAACAGGGCTTGCTCCATTACAACACCTCCGCATAATATAACTTTTGGTTATGTAATCTATCAATTTTATTAGTTTGACTTATTATACAGCATACTCTACAATTAAATCAACAAACTATTAAAAGAAATTAGTAAATGTATACTTATCAGAGAGTTTTGTTAGAGAGGTGCTTATGGGATTCGAGGGGAAAGTAGGGTTTTGTATCGCAAAGGATTTTGAGCGCTGTACCAATGAGGTGCTTTTAAATCAGCTGGCTCAATTGAGTACACCACTGCTTAGCGACGGTATGAACAAGTTTAACACGATGGACCCTGAAATCAAACCCATCGTGCCAAATTGCCATATTGCAGGGCAGGCTGTGACGCTTCGGCTGCGCCCGGCCGATAACCTGATGCTGCACAAATGCGTGGAGTTGCTTAAAAAGGGGGACGTTTTAGTTATTGATACGTGCGGCTGCAGAAATTATTCAGTTTTAGGTGAGTTAATTGCAAGTGCGGTCTTTCGCCAGCAGATTGCAGGCATTGTTATTGACGGCGGCATTCGAGACATATGCGACTTACGCAAAGAAAACCTGCCCATTTTTGCTCGTTTTATTACCCCGGCTGTTGGTGATAAGGATGGCCCTGGTGAAATAAACCGGCCTATCAGTTGCGGTGGTGTGCCTGTGCACCCGGGTGATTTTGTTGTGGCAGATGACGACGGTGTTGTCGTTATTCCGCCGGACATTGTAGATTTAGTAGTTGCAAATGCACAAAGCAAGGCGGTCAGCGAGGAAAAAAGAAGGCTGGAAATTACCCAAGGTGTTCTCGTGAAAGCCGAAATTGATAAGTTGTTGCGTGAAAAAGGTGTTGTGCTTTAGAGAAGGAAGTTCATTATTAAGGAGGGAGTTGTGCCTATGATAAAGGATAAAAAGATGTTGATTGTAAGCGCTCATGCGGCCGATTATGTGTGGCGGAGCGGCGGAACGATTGCTAAGTACATAAAGGAAGGCGCAAAGGTTAGCGTCGTTGTGCTCAGTTGGGGCGTGAGGGGCGAATCCAACGACCTATGGAAGCAGGACGGACAAACAAGTGAGAATGTTCAGCAAACACGTTACATAGAAACAACGAAAGCGGCGAGTATTTTAGGTATAAGCGACATAGAGTTTTGGGATTATAACGACTATCCCATTCCGCTGGACGCTGCCGCCCAACAGCGCATGATTACGAAAATCCGTCAGGCGCGCCCAGATATTATACTTACCCACGACAAGAAGGATATACTTAACTTTGACCACAATGATGTGAGCGAATTTGTTTGGCGGTGCAGCATTATGGCTAATTCATCGGGAGTTATAATAGAAAACACCAAGACCACAAGCCAGATGCGAATTTACGGGTTTGAGCCGCACCAAACAGAGCTTTCAAACTATATGCCCGATATTTTCATCGATATAACCCAAACATACCCGCAAAAGCTGGAGGCTATGCAGTGCTTTAAGGCACAGAATCACCTGATAGAATACTATGCCGACCGTGCAAAAATGCGTGGTAACCATGCCAGAAGGCTTTCGGGTAATAATGCCTATAAGTACGCCGAGTCGTTCAGCAGCTTTTCGCCGTTTGTTGGTGATGAATTGTAAGTGGCAATTCGTAAAGGAGGACAGTTATGCGAAATGAGAGGGTATTGGTAGTTAGCTCACATGCTTTAGATTTTTTGTGGCGCTGTGGCGGCACGATGGCACAGTATGCCAAAAACGGCAGTGAAGTAAAGGTGGTTTGCCTTTCATATGGAGAACGGGGAGAGTCCAACCCGGTTTGGAAGAAAAACCCTGGCATAACGGAGGAAGAAGTTAAACAGATAAAGAAGGTGGAGGCGCAAACTGCCGCCGAGGTTTTGGGGGCAACGGCAGCCTTTACTGATTTTGGCGACCACCCAATGGAGGTTTCTCGTGGGAAAATACTTGCTCTTACCGAGATTATTATGGATTTTAAGCCCTCCATTGTTCTGACACACATGCGCCCCGACAGCCTTAATCCAGACCACGCTTTGGCTTGCGAAATGGCGCTTTCGGCTTTGCGCTGTGCTCATGGATACGGGGTTTTCCCAGGGAAAACGCCATGCAAAAACGCCAAGATTTTTATGTTTGAACCGGCTCAGCCCGATATACTGGGGTTCAGCCCCGACACTTATATTGACATTACCGAGGTCATGGACATAAAGGAGAAAGCAATGGCTAGTGTTGAGTCACAGTCCTATCTGCCAGCATTTTATAAGGAGCGAGCCAGCTACCGTGGTGGTCTTGCCAGACGTCACGCCGAAAAGGAGCAAATCCGTTTTGCCGAATGTTTTATGCGCATGAACCCATATATCGGCACGGAGTTGCCTTAAACTAAGCCGAAGGGAGATTGTTATGGACAAGGAAAGAATTTTGGTTGTCAGCGGACACGCTGTTGATTATTTGTCCAAAAGCGGGGGAACCATTACTCAATATGCCATGGGCGGAAGTGAGGTTTTGGTGGTGTGCCTAACCTGCGGCGAACGGGGCGAAGCTAATTCGGTTTGGAAGATGCAGCCCGGAGTCGACCCGGCTGCCGTAAAGGAAACCAAAAAACAGGAGGCTCAGGCAGCGGCAGATATTTTAGGTGTTAATATTGAGTTTATGGAGCTTAGTGACCATCCGCTTATGCCAACTAGGGAAGCGATACTTGCCCTTGCCGGTATAATGATGGATTTTCAACCTACGATACTCATTACTCACTATTTTGACGATGCTTCTAATACCGACCACGGTGTGGCGAACAGCATAACACTTTCAGCGTTGCGCTGTGCACATGGGTATGGAACTATACCGGGAAAAAAGCCGTGCGGCTCAGTACGTGTATTTATGTTTGAGCCGGGCAAGCCCGATTTAGAAAGCTACCGCACGGATACATATGTAGATATTACGAATGTTATTGACATAAAAGAACAGGCTATGGCTTGTGTTCAAACCCAAAAGTATCTTGTTGAAATCTGCCGTGAGCGAGATTCCTACCGCGGCGGGCTGGCACGCCGCCATGGCGAGCAGGAGCAGATACGGTTTGCCGAAGGGTTTATGCGTATGAACCCATACATCGGCCAAGCGTTTTACTAAACCGGGGAGGTGAACCATGGATAAAAATGACAACCCAAACCGCTGGATGTTGCGTACCAATTATTTCTTCAGCTTGTTTTTTGTGGCGCTGGGGCTTCTGATGCTGCAGCAAGTTTCAAGCAACGGTTACCAATTCTATGGGCAATATGCGCCTGAAAGTGGATTTTTCCCAACGATTATCGCCATTCTCTTAATCGTAACAGGAGGGATTTTACTAATGCAGACTCTGCGTGGGCGGTATTCAAGCAAAACAAAAGCTTACCCCAGCCGAGAAAAACTTATGCCCATGTTATTGTTTGCGGTTCTTGTCTTTGTCGCACTGTTGCTCGTTAAGGTTTTGGGGCTAACGATATGTCTATTCCTCATCTTTTTTGGCATTATGCTGGCCATTTACAGGTACAAACCCGTCTACAGTCTGTGCGTTTCGGCGTTGGCAGTTGCGGTAATTTACCTGGTGTTTGTTATAGGGTTTGCCATACGTTTCCCCGTGGGTTTTTTAGGTTTTTGAAAGGAGGGATAACTTGCTGGAGTTATTAAGCAACCAATTGGCGGGCTTTCAATCAATTCTTAATCCGGTTACTATCTTGATTTTAATAGCGGGGGTTTGTTTAGGGTCGGTAATCGGTGCACTGCCCGGTATGGGTCCGGCTTCCGGTACCTCTGTCTTGCTGCCGCTTACACTGGCGTTGGGTCCTATCAACGGGATTGTAATGCTTTCGGGTATTTATTACGGCGCTCATTACGGCGGCGGGATAACCTCAATTATGCTCAACGTGCCTGGTACGGCCGGTGCGGCTATTACAGCTATTGACGGCTACCCTATGATGCAGCAGGGTAGGGGAGGTGCGGCTCTCGGCATGTCGCAGGTGGCTTCCTTCTGTGGTGGTATGTTGTCCACACTGGTGCTTACCTTTACCGGCGTAACGCTTGCCACATATGCGCTTAAGTTTGGTCAAGCTGAGTATTTTGCCTTGACGATTATGGGGCTTATGCTCGTAACGAGTATGACCGGCGAGTATCCGCTCAAAGGGTATGTTATGCTGTTGTTTGGGCTTGCTTTGGGGTTTGTAGGGCTGGATGGAATCTCTGCAGTGCGACGTTTCGACTTTGGTAACATCTATCTTGCCGACGGTATTAAAACTGTTCCTGTACTTATAGGTTTGTTCGGTTTCAGTGAGATTCTTTTCTCCATGGAAAAGGACTTAAAAAATGCATATGATTCGCTTCGAGCCAGCACAATTAAGTTTAAGAGTATGTTGATGTCACGCAAAGACATTAAGGACTCTGTGCCTGCTATTTTACGGGGAACTGTATTCGGCTTTGTCGTAGGTGCGCTGCCTGGTGCGGGCGCAACGATTGCCTCTGTTATGGGTTATTCATATCAGAAGGATCGCAGCCCAAACAAGGAGATGTATGGTAATGGTGCAATCGACGGCATTGCAGTTTCCGAGTCCTCCAACAACGCTACGACTAGCGGAGCTATGGTACCAATGCTGGCACTTGGTATCGCCGGTTCGCCGACGACGGCTATTCTTTTGGCGGCACTGTCAATGTTTGGCATTCAAACCGGCCCTCAGCTTTTTACGACAAGTGGTAAATTAGTTTGGGCTCTTATCGCCAGCGTTTACTTGGGCAACATCTTTGTGCTGATGTTTAACATTGCGTTCATTCCTTTCTTTGCCAAGTTTCTCACAGCGGCCGAAAAATTCCTTATTCCCATCATTGCCACAATCTGCATCGTAGGCGTTTATTCGCTCAAGATGCGTATGTTTGAGGTTTGGATAATGCTGGCTTTTGCTTTCTTGGGTTATTTCTTACGCAAGGCGGATTTTCCCATTCTGCCGCTTGTGCTGGGGCTTATTCTTGGGCCAACAGCCGAGGCTGCTTTCCGAAAGGCGCTCATTCAAGCAGGTGGCAATTATGTGGCTTTTATTACGAGACCCATCAGCTCGATTATGCTACTCGTTTGTGTTGTTTCCGTTGGTTTCCAGGTGTGGCGGGTTTTGAAGAAAAGCAAAACCGATCCATCCGAAAAAACGGGGTAAACATATTTTATGGGAAGGAACCAAATATATTAGGAGGTAGATAAAATGAAGAAGTTTTTAGCACTTATGACGTCAGCAGTACTTGTGCTCTGTTTGGCTGGCTGTACGCAAAAAGCTGAACCTGCGCCATCGCCGGCTACACAACCCTCCGCAACACCCGTACCATCGTCTGCCGCACCATCGTCTGCCGCACCCGCCTCGGAGGCACCGGCGTACAGCGCAAATAAAATGACAGTGTTTGCCACGTTTGATGTAGGCGGCGGCGTGGATACCTTCGGCCGCAATATGTCAGCCATGCTCAACAACACCGGCTTGTGGAAAGGTGCGTTTATCTATGAGAACGTTGGTGGTGCTTCGGGTCAAGTGGGGCTTACGCAGATTTGTGAGCAGTATGAGGGCGATGAATCCTACATTCTGCCAACCTCTGACAATGTGCTGCAAGTGGCTTATGTCAACAAGATGGACAAAGGTTATGGATTTAGAGAACTGACACCTGTGGCGCGTCTGTACTGCGAGTACCGTGTTTACGTTACTTCACCCAAAACGGGCATTAAGAGCCTAGAGGATTTAATTGAGCTTTCAAAAACAAAGGACATTATCGGTTCCACATCGGGTAACGGCGGCGCTTCCCATATTGCCATTGCAGGGTTGGCTGCCGAAATGGGTATTGACATTCGCTGCGTACCATATGGCGGCGGCGAGGATATAGTGGCAACGCTTGCAGGAGAATCACACATTGGCGCATTAGGTTCCAACGAAGCGCTGCAATACCTTAAATCGGGTGATTTGATTGCACTGGCTATTGCGGCTCCCGAGCCGTTAGACATTAACGAGCTAAAAGATATTCCCATCTGTAAGAGCTTAGGTTATGACTGTGAATTCGGTACTTCCCGTGGCTGGACGATGCCTGCCGGTGTTTCAAAGGAAGCAGTGGACTATTGGGCAAACCTCTTTAAACAAATGAGTGAGACACAGGAATTTAAGGATTATGTAAGAAATGCAGGGGGAACCATTGCCTATTTGGGGCCAGAAGATTTTGTAAAAGCGAACGAAGAGCAAACGGCACAAACGATTTCCATTCTTGAACGCATAGGCTTCTACAACCAAAAGAAATAATATAACTTTCTGCCGCTTTTGCTGCCATGTTGTACGTGGCAGCAAAAGCCGGTTATAACGAAAACTATTAAGTAAGTGGGAGGAGTGAGAGTTACAATGGCTAAAAAAATACCTTGTGTTTACATGCGGGGCGGCACGAGCAAAGCCTGCATTTTTCATGCAAAGGATTTGCCGAAAGACCAGCAGGAACGCGATAACCTGTTGCTTCGCATATACGGAAGCCCTGACATAAACCAAGTGGACGGCATGGGTGGCGCGACAATAACAACCAGCAAGACCGCTATCGTAAGCCCAAGCCAGCGCAATGATGCCGATGTGGATTATTTCTTTGGGCAGGTGGGCATTGACCAACCTTATGTAGATGGGAGTATGAACTGCGGTAACATATCCTCGGCTATCGGACCCTTTGCTATTGATGAGGGACTCATAACTCCCGTTGAACCGATAACCGCAGTACGCATTTTTAATATTAACACCGGCAAGGTCATCGTTGCACATGTTCCGGTGAAACACGGTGCATTTGACAGCGAAGGCAGCTTTTCGATTGATGGCGTGCCCGGTACGGCTTCAGAGATTAAAATGGAATTTTTTCACCCGCAAGGGGCAGCCACCGGCAAGTTGCTGCCTACGGGTAATCCTATAGATACACTTGAAATTGACGGACAAACAATAGAATATTCATTTATTGATGCGGCTAACCCAATTGTGTTTGTGCTGGCGGAGCAGTTTGGTCTTTCGGGGTCTGAAACGCCTGCCGAATATGAAAAACTACCCAACCTAGCTGAAATACGCCGCAAGCTCGAAATTGTGCGAGGCACTTGTGCCGTTGCTGCCGGTTTTGCTAAGAACCTTGACGATGCCAAGGAAAACAGCCAAGTAGTTCCGAAAATTGTTTGGTGCGCTCCACCTGTTGATTACGTAGGCTCGGACGGCAAATCAATTGGGGCAGATAGTATTGACTTTGTCGGGCGTTTCATTACAATGAAGGGTAAGATGAATGTATCGTTTGCCGGAACAGCCGGAATTTGCGTCGGCGTAGCCGCAAATGTGTCCGGCTCTGTGCTGGACGTGCTTTTGAAAAAGACCAGCCGCAAAATCGCCGATGATATGCCGGAAATACGCATAGGGCATCCGTGCGGCGTAATGAAAATAGAAGCGGTTATACACGTTGGTGATGATGGAAAACGAGAGGTTGCAAGCTGCCTAATGGGGCGCACGGCTAGACGGCTTATGGATGGGCATGTTTATGTGCCTGATGGGCTGTAATGTTTCAGGGAGGCATAGAGTGAAAGCAGGTTTGTTTTTGTTGACTGCCCTTGTGGGCATATGCGGAATGCACATTGGGCAAAAGCTAAAGCTTCCGGCCGGGCGGTTGGTAGGCGCAATGCTTGCCGTTATGTTGCTGGGTATTTGCACAGGCCGGGCGTTTTTTCCGGCTGATGCCCGTAAAGTCGTGCAAATTTTTTCGGGTGCCCTTATCGGAAGTAAAATTTCCCGCAGGGATATTGCCGGGTTTAAGCGCATTTGGAAGCCGTTTCTGCTTATGCTGGCAGGCATTCTGACTATCAATGTAGCAATAGGGATTGTTATTTTCCGCTTTAGCCCACTGGATTTCTTTACGGCTATGCTGTCGGCAGCTCCAGGCGGATTAAGCGACATGGCTATTATGTCTGAGGATTTCGGTGCAAATCCCGAGTATGTGGCGGTGTTGCAGCTTGTGAGGCTGTTGGCAATTTATATTATCATTGTGCCGATATTTCGCCGTCAGAATGCGAACTTCCATGGTTCTGAGCTGCCCGGTTGTCAGCCGCAAACCGATACGACTTCTTCCGGCTTAATAGAGAGCACGGGTCGTAAGGTTAAAATAGTGCAGCTTCTATTAACCGTTTTGTTTGCCTCAGGAACGGGTGTTTTGCTTTGGTGGCTTGATGTTTCGGCCGGGGCGATGATTGGTGGTATGCTGGGCGCAATGGCCTTTAATTTGTGTGCTCAAAAAGCCTACTTTCCTCAAAGTATTCGTGGCTACATTCAGGCTCTTGCAGGTGCGTATATAGGCTCACAAATAACGATGAACACACTAAGAACGATTGGTGACATCACTCTGCCAGTGTTCTGCATTGTTGTAGGCACGGTCGTTTACACCTTTTCAGTTTCTTATTTTATGCGTAAGTTTTCCACACTGGATTATCAAACGTGCCTGTTATCATCGGCACCGGGAGGATTGCAGGAAATGGGGCTTATGGCGATGGATTTGGGAGCTGATGCTCCAAAAGTAGTGCTGTTACAAACGCTACGGCTGTTTTTTGCCGTTTCGGCTTTTCCGCTTATATCCCAAATTGTCGCAAGGTTTTTTGGTTGATTAACCTCAAATCGGTCGGCCTCTCGCCCAAATGATATATTCA
>CAZEYG010000034.1:0-10364 GCA_964516575.1 uncultured Defluviitaleaceae bacterium | reverse complement strand
TTGTCTGGACGTTCGGTAGCTTGAACCTGGGGAAATGGCGACAGCCAGTCATCCTCTATAAACTGCTCAATATACCCGCTTTCTAATATTGCGTCTATATCAATGTTATTCAGCCGTTTTTTTGCGGTCTCAAGAATTTTTGGTCTTACTAAATCCTCCATATAAACAAGAGCTACGTCGGTTTTGCTGCGCTTGCCGACCCTTGTTTGAAAAATTTTCAGCCTTGTGTCCCTGATTCGCCGCCTTACAAGCATTGTGTTTATTCTAAATACCTCGCTGAAAGCGTCCTTTGAGCCTTGTATGACAACCTCCGAATCAGATGACGGCACACTTCTGCTGGGAAACCCCTTGGAGGAAAGCACAATAACCTTCGGGAATCCGTCAACAAACAACAGCGTATCACCTGTAAGCATAGACGTTACGGCGTCATCAAAGGTATCTTTTTCCGATAAATCGGCAGTTGTTAAGCCACCTTCCTTAAGGGCCTCAAAAATCGTGTCCTTTAAAGCCGGGATAACAGCCTTGACAGAACGTATGGCTATCATAAGCCGGTTCATAACGTTTTCATTAACAAAGCTGGGGTTTGCCAACATATCAATATAAGTGATGTATAATGTGTAGTTTTTGCTTTCACCAACACTGAACCTTCTTTTTACTATATCCCCGCAATCCTTAAATAACTCGTCCAAATAGTTTATGTTATCATCTATATCACTAAATATGTTCATTAATCCACCTCGCAATGGTTTTTTATAACCCCGGCAACTAATTGCCGCCATACTATATTTTCTGGATATTTCCATAAAATATACACGAAGGGAATTAAAAACAGCGTGCTGATAATATAAACACGCTGCTTTCTTAAAAGATAAATATTAATTTTTATATAAATATCTGTTTTGTTGCTATCTTGTCGGTAAACACCTTGTCATGCTCAACAAAAAGTATCGTAGGTTTAAAAGCCGTCAGAAGCTCCTCTATCTGTATCCGAGATATAACATCAACAAAATTCAGCGGTTCGTCCCATACGTACAAATGAGCGTTTTCACATAGACTTTTTGCAAGGAGCACCTTTTTCTTTTGCCCGCCGCTGAAATCATCCATGTCCTTTTCAAATTGTACTCTCGAAAAATCCAGCTTCCGTAAAATCGCCTTAAACAGGCTTTCATCAATATTCCATTCCTTAGCAAAAACCGATAGGTTCCCTTTTAAGAAGGATGTATCCTGAGGTACATAGGATATTTTTATCTGTCCTGCCTTATAAAAACTCCCTTTGAAATCTATATCCAAACAACAAATCAGCTTTAATAAACTTGATTTACCTGAGCCGTTTTTCCCGCATAAGGCAACTCTGTCACCCTGCTCTATCGTAAAGGAAACATCTTTGCAAGCCACCTTTTCGCCATAGAAAACAGAAACACTGTCTAAGGCAACAAGTCTGTCCCTATGATATTCAAGCCGTGGCATTTTAAGGCTTTCAGACCTTTCAATGTTCTTCAAAAGCTTGGATTTTTCTTCTATAGATGATTGCTGCCTGCGCTCAAGGTTTTTCCTTCTCTGCTGCATACGGCGTGACTTTTCGCCGATATATGCCCGGCTATCTACTGATTTTTCTATACTCATGCCTTTCTTACCGATTTTTGTTGATTCAACCTTATCGGCCCAATCACTGCTTTGCCTAGCGGCTTTTTTCAACCGGCCTATATCCTTTTTGAGCTTTTCGTTTTCACTTAACTCAAAGGCATCTTGCCGTTCCTTATTAATGAGCCATGAAGAAAAGTTACCCTTCTGTATTTCAATATTCGTTTTATTGATTGATAAAATATGGTCTATGCAATTATCCAAAAACGCCCTGTCATGAGAAACTAAAATAAATCCCGATTTTGTGTTTAAATACTTGCTTACAATTTCCCTGCCTCTTGCGTCAAGGTGATTTGTTGGCTCATCAATCAGCAAAAAGCTACTTTCCTTCAGAAAAAGAGCCGCCAGCAAAACCTTTGTCTGCTCACCATTTGAAAGCGTAGAAAAAGGCCGATACAACACTTCCTCGGGTATTTCAAGCTGCGTTAACTCCTTCATAAGCCGCCAGTGAATATATCCAGGGCAAATAAACCCAATAATATCAACAACATTATCAGAAGTATTCTTAACCTCATAAGGAAAATATTCAAAAGCAGTATTAAACGTTATTGTCCCTGTGTACTCATACCTTCCGAGTAAAAGGCTCAAAAAGGTCGTTTTGCCCCTTCCATGTCTGCCTGTTAAGCCCAACTTCCAGCCTGTGTCTATCTGAAAGCTGACGTTTTCAAAAATATTATCATAACTGCCTTCATATGCAAAGGTCATATTTGAAAAACTTATTAGCGACATAATTCCACCTCCTCTATAAGGTTTTATGCTACCTAAAACTTACACAACAAAAGCTGCAAGAAGGTTAATTCTTGCAGCTTAACATACGCCGTGCCAAGCCAAAAAAAGCATGGCTTAAGTATAGCGGAAGCTAAAAGAATATAGTAACCTTCTTGCGTTGGCACAGCTTAGCTAACCTATACCATAAAACAAGGCATAGGACAAAACGCATATTATGCGCTTAAAACTAAACTTGAATATGTGCCTTTAATTAGCAAGAAACGTTACGCATCTTTTCAACTCCCTGTCTTTTTTTATATCTTATACTGAAATTACAAATAAGTCAACTGCTGTTACGAAAGCGGCAACCCGAAGCCGGTTTAGAACAAGCCGCTTATTTCTCCCTTGTCGTTAACGTCAATATTACACGCCGACGGTATTTTAGGCAAACCGGGCATGGTCATTATTTCGCCGGTAAGCGCAACAACAAACCCTGCCCCAGCGGATATTTTAAGCTCACGGACTGTGACCTCAAAGTTTTTAGGGCAGCCTAAAAGCTCTGCGTTATCTGAAAGAGAATATTGAGTTTTAGCTACACAAACAGGTAAGTGTGAGAATCCAAGCTTGATAATCTTGTCCAAGTCTTTTTTGGCCTTTGCAGTAAAAACAACACCGTCAGCGCCGTAAATTTCCTTACAAATAATTTCCAGCTTTTGATCAATACTTTTCTCATCTTCGTATAACAGCTTAATTGAGCGATTTTCATCAATCGCTTTAGCAACGGCGTCGGCCATCTCAAGGCCACCTTCCCCGCCTTTTTCCCAAACCTTTGAAATAGCCAACTGGCAGTTAAGCTCCTTGCACATTTCCTCTACGGCGTTAACCTCGTTGTCTGTGTCCTGTGTAAAATGGTTAAGGGCAACAACAACCGGAAGATTATATTTTTGAAGGTTCTCAATGTGTTTTTTAAGATTAGCACAACCAGCTTTAAGAGCCGCAACATTTTCAAGGCCAAGGGAAGCCTTTTCGACGCCGCCGTTATATTTAAGCGCACGTATAGTGGCAACCAAAACAACCGCCGATGGATTAAGCCCTGCCACGCGGCATTTAATATCAAAGAACTTTTCTGCGCCCAAATCAGCGCCGAAACCTGCTTCCGTAATAACAATGTCAGCTAGTTTTAACGCAAGTTTTGTAGCTCTGACGCTATTACAGCCATGGGCAATGTTTGCGAAAGGCCCGCCGTGTATGAAGGCAGGGGTATGCTCAATAGTCTGAACCAGATTTGGTTTAATCGCATCTTTTAATAGAGCGGTCATTGCCCCTTGAGCGTTTAAGTCGCCGGCTGTAACAGGAAGCCCTTTTGGCGTATAACCTACGATTATCCTGCTGATTCTATTCTTTAAATCGATAATGTCTGCGCTAAGGCATAAAATCGCCATAATTTCGGAAGCGGCAGTTATCATAAAGCCGTCCTCACGCATAACGCCATTGTCCTTACCACCCAAGCCGATAAGAATGCTGCGAAGTGCTCTGTCGTTATGGTCAATAGTACGTCTCCAAACAATCTGCTTAGGGTCCAAATCGTTAGCATTGTTTTTCAGGCTATTATCAATCATAGCGGATAGCAGGTTATGAGCCGATGTTATTGCGTGGAGATCACCCGTGAAATGCAGATTGATTGCTTCCATCGGCAGAACCTGGGAATATCCCCCACCTGCCGCCCCACCTTTAACACCCATGCAAGGGCCGAGGGAAGGTTCCCTAAGCGCAACAATTGCCTTTTTACCGCGCTTGTTAAAGGCTTGAGCCAAGCCAATTGTAGTAGTGGTTTTACCCTCTCCGGCCGGAGTTGGGTTTATTGCTGTAACCAATACAAGTTTTGCGTCTTTTTTCTCCTTTAGGCTATCGAAGTATGTATCCTCGATTTTAGCCATAAACTTGCCGTAGGGTATAAGCATGTCGGTCCCAATACCAAAGTTTTCGGCAATTTGAGTTATTGGAAGCATTTTGGCTTCCTGGGCAATCTGCAAATCTGTTTTCATAATCTGCCTCCGTTTTTAATTTAGTATTTGCTATTTACAAAAAATTAAGTATAATAGCCATATTAACATAATATATCAAATTGTTACAAATGTCAACTAAAAAGGAGCAATTTCTATGTTAAGAATAACCAAGTTTATTAACGATGAATTTTACGTTACTGACGAAGCCTTTATTTCCCACGATGATATTGGTTACAAAGGCACCGCAATAAACCGTCTAGCGTTTTATGAAAACATTTTTGATGAACTTTCATCCGAACAATTAAAAATATCCAAAGAAATGGAAAAGCTGAGGATAGAGGGCAAAGGCAAGTCGGTAAAGTTTAAAGAGCTGATGGTTAAGAAACTAACAAATTCAAACGTCCTGTCGCTTTTGACAGCTAAAAATTTTTAATAGGAATGTGTTGACAAATATAATTATCTGTGACATACTAAATTAGTAAATTAGTAATTTAGTAAATTAGTAACTTAGTAGATTAGTATAAAGGAATGATTATATGAAAATACCGCCAACATTAAAACATAAGCCGGTTATAATATCGGAAGAATACGAAAAAATAGACGGCAGAATATCAAATTCTGATGCAAAAGGCTTATCCATCGGCCTTGCTCAATGGAATGAACGAGGTAAGGTTGACGCCTCTGCTAAAATATGGAGGTATACGGGAGAGAAATGGTCCAGACAATCCGAGGAGATGCCGCTTCATAGAGCCATTGACCTTGCTATTTTTATTTGCCGGGCAAAGCTCTATTTTCGTGAAGCATACAAGTATCCTAAGTTATATGACGAACAAAACCCACAAATCGACCGTATAGCCCTCCAGGGCGGCGCTATGAACGTAACTGTTTGTACGGAAAACGAGCACATAGACGAGGATATTCAGCTACTGTATGCTGCCTTGGCAAAGGACGACGAGCTTATAGGCGAACGGCTTTCTAGGCTTTCAGCTATCTTAAAGGAAATGGGTTATTAAGTTATAGTCCGTTTCAAAGTAATACTCAAAACCCTGAAGATAAACTCCAGGGTTTTGTTTATATTAGCCTGTATTTAATATTTTGGGATTAGTATTAATACTAATCCTAGTTCCTGAAAACGCTCTATTGGGTTTCTTTATTTCTGTTGCTGACATCACCTAACAAGAAACCCACACTTGCCGAAAAAAAATCCCTGAACTGACTGACAGATGCCACATTAGCCAGATTTCCCGGTTCGTCAAAGTTTCTGATATAAATCAAAACGGCAATTGAAACAAGTCCAATAAACGCAGCAACTACAATCTGAAAATTAATGGCCGTTTTTTCTTTTATGCTAAGCCTTTGAGGCGCCGCTTCTTTTTTCTTGGCAGGTTCCTTTTTCCTGTTATCCTCATGGCTTCTATTTAGAAAATTTGAGCTTAAAAAATAACCGAAAATCGAAGCAGCACTTGTTCTGAACACTACTTCTATTCTTCCTTCCAGCTCCGTAAGCTGGGTTTCGTCTATCATAATAAAAATCAACTCACATAGTAATATTATCATGAAAACAATGAGTACTTTGTCTAAAAAACTTATGTTACGCCAATACCTGCAAGCCGCACTTTTTTTAAGCCTTTCCAAAAAAACACCCCCTTTTGCCAAAGGAACAAAAGCCATGTCCTAATATATGCAGCCTGATATTGCAATGTTCAACAGGAAATACATATACCCAAGCAAAAAGAGGATGTATAAATTTGATTTACATTTAAACCAGCTTTGCCCCACATTCCGCACAAAACTTTGCAGTACGCGGAATTTTCGCTCCACATTCGCTGCAAAACTTTGTATCTCCGGCGGGCGCCGCAGTTGACTTACCTTGAGCCGTACCGCTTTGGTTTAACATATCCTGAGCAACCTTCAGCCCAATAATGTCCATAGCTGAAGATGAGCCTGAATTATTCCGTAAAGAATCGGCCATTGCCACCTGCTGGTATTGGCCTAAGTCGCCAACCATGCTGGAGGACGCAACGCTGTCTATCCTGCTTTGAACCTCTTCGGGATAGGTGACGGACGTAATATCAAACCGAATTATTGTAATACCAAGGTCAAACAACTTCATGTCCAAATCCAGCATGATACCTTTGCCGATTTCTTCGGCATAAGTAGTCAAATGGAACATATCCTTGCCTTCTTTAACAATCCATTTCATGAGTAACTGGTCAAGGGCGCTTATTATCCTTTCCTTAACGTTGTCTACATTATATTGATCGGGAAGCCCGGCAACCTTGTCTATTAACTTAACATAATCTGTTACCTTAAAGGTTGTCGTTCCTCTAAGGCGAATCGGCATACCTCCGGGAAGCCCCGGCGCCGGAATGTTTATAGACGATTTTGTGCCCCAGTTAATTAGAAACTCCTTTATGTTAACAAACAAAACCTCTGCTCTAAGGCCTGAATTAAACCCGAATTTAAAGCCCTTTAACGTGCTTAAAAATGGTATAATCTGTGTTTCAATGTCGTATGAACCTTCATCCGTAAAAACACCTTCGATAATACCGTTTTGGAAAAATATAGCGTCCTGCCCCGGCCGGATTATGAGCTTTGAGCCCTTTTTAATCTCTTTGTTTTTCCATCTCCAAAATATAACATCTTCCCGCATCTGCTGCCATTCGATAACGTTGGCAAACTGGTCGAACAAACCCATAATTCAAATCACCTCTATGTAGGTCGTTTAAACCTTTAATAGTTTACGCCAAAGTAATATGCAAGAGCTATTACAACAATAAGCCCTATTATTACGGTTATAGCTACTTTAATATAGCTAATGGGGTAAGATCCCTTTATTTGGCCGCCTTGGCCGTTGACGATAAACAAATACTGCTTGCCTTTATAATAGTATCCTGAAACCCATACCGGCACAAGTATATGTTTAAATTTCACATCACTGTATGTTGTATTTATGCTTGATACCATAGCCTTGTCATATCGTTGTAATATTTGGGATTCCGCATCATCTTCTATCTCACGGCGCATTTCCTCTTTCGCTTTTTCAAAACATTCCTTTGGCCCAAGGCTGTATTTCTCGGTTGTGAACCCAACAAGATAGTTGCTTGCGAAGGGAACACACTCTTTCGTGTTATATACGGCTAAGTATTCCATAAGGTTTCTGTGAGAAGAACCGGCATTTACAAGCACATCGTCAAAAAACCTGTCGACATGGCCGGAAACGGGATACCAGTCTGTTCTTGTTCTTTGCTCTGTTTTGCCATTAACAGTGTACGTTTCCGTAACAGTCCTTCCGCCTTGTCCCTGGTAATCGCTTGATGTTTCGGCGTCATACGTCCAGTAGGGCAGATACATGCCAAAAATCTTGTCGCTTTCGTATAACCTTCTTAATTCACCGGGCGCAAAAACCTTCCATTTAAGCCACTTGTTAAACCTTTCGCCTATTTCTTCTTTTGTTATTCTAAAAAGAATTATTCCTTCCGGCCTGATACCGGCGTTTTGGGTTGATTCTATGACGTATTCAGAGCTGCAATATGGGCAGGACGTGGACGTGACCTTTTCTGCCAGCGTTATCTCAGCACCACACCCTTTGCATTTAAAAACGTTTACTGTTTGCTGCCAGTCAAAGTCGGCCTTGGAAAGCTCTTTTTTATTAAAGTTGTATTCCTGCACAACATCATCGGCGTTTTCCGCCTCATATTCAGTGCCACAGCTTTTGCAAATCAGCTTCTGCAGCTTTGGGCTGAATTCTATCGTTCCGCCGCAGCTTTTACAGGTAAAATCCACTATACCGCTCATAATTTCCCCCCGAATCCTCCGGCCTATTCGGCAGTATTTCCATCATTTGAACTAAGCAACTGTGACTTTAAAAGAGCCAGCTCATCTTCCACAGAAGAATAATCGTCCTTTGAATATTTGGATTCAAGATCTTTTACGTCATCACCGGATGACATACTCATAAGTTCACTTTCGGCGTTTGCCATGTTAAGCATCCTGTCGGCTTTTTCTTCCATTCTGTTAAACAGGCTTTCGCTTCCGCCAAAGTTTCTTTCGGCGCCGGAGATTTTGTTTATTTTGTCCTGTGTTTTAGCTACGCCCAGCTTTGCCTTAATGGACGACCGCTTGCTGTTGAGCTCGGTTATTTGACCGTTTAGCTTTTCAAACATTTGTTTCATTTTTTCGGAGTTTACTTTTGCCGTTTCTAAAACCGCAGCGTAAGAGTTAAGCTCTTCTTGCTTTTTAGACTTTTCTTTTAAGAATTTTGTTGCGTCTATGTCGTTTCCGGCTAAAACAGCTTTCTTTGCAAACTCCTCATATTTTTTTACTTCCTTGGCGCATTCGTCATATTTTGTCTGACATCTGGTTTCTTCGGCCATGATTGAAACTGTCTCAACCTTAACCTGCCTTAAATCCTTTTCCATATCATAAATAGCCTGGTCAATCATTTTTGCCGGATCCTCCATCTTATCCAAAAGAGCATTGATGTTAGACGACATGATAGTTGAAAATCTGTCTAAAATTCCCATGAGTTTAACCCCGCTTT
The DNA here is from genome assembly GCA_964516575.1 of uncultured Defluviitaleaceae bacterium. Taxonomy (GTDB): domain Bacteria; phylum Bacillota; class Clostridia; order Lachnospirales; family WRBF01; genus CAZEYG01. The sequence goes on along the minus strand of CAZEYG010000034.1, from coordinate 1,466 downwards.
CTGCTTCATTTAGTATATGTTCTTATTTAAACCTTACCCTAAATTATATACATCTATTCAAGATTATACAACGCCTGCTCGTAATTTTCCACAAGCAGTTTTTTACCTTTTTTAATAATATTATGTCCTTCTGCACGTAAAAGAGCTTCATGACCGTCAAGACCCCCGGGATATTTTTCGCAAAGCTCACCGTCTTTTTTAACCGTGCGCCAATAAGGGGTATGGTCTACTCCGCCCCGTTCTTCTACTGCATTAGCAACAACGCTAACAAATATGCCGGCGGTTAAAGGACAAGTAAAATCCGCCCCATGTTTTTTTGCTAGATATTCCCTGATTTTAACGGTCGTAATCAGCTTACCTTCGGGTATTCGCTTCATAACGGCATCATATTCCAATGGCGCTGCTATGAGCATGTTTCCGCCTCCATACCTCTGGACAGCTCTAGGGTCGTCGCCGACATACTCCATTCTAGGCATATCATTTGTATTTTGTAGCTTTTCGTTCCACGTTTTTTTCGCCATGGAATATTCCTCCTTTATATGTTTAAATTAATTGGATTTCGTTTTAAGCCCAGCAAGCTGCTCCTCCGCTTTTGCAAGCATAGCGCTATAGGAGTAATGCTTTTCCTTTTCGGCTTCAATAACGTTAGAAGGAGCTTTGGCAACAAAACCCTCGTTGGACAGCTTTTTGTCTATTCGGCCAACCTCGTCCTTTAACCTTGTTATCTCCTTTTCAAGACGGCCGATTTCTTTTGTTATATCAACCAGCTCGCTGAAAGGGATATACAAAACAGCGTCTTTTATGATAAGAGAAACGGCATCGTCAGCAATACCCTCTTTAGCCTTTAATATAGTAACGTCTGAGGCGTTAGCAAGAGCCATAAAAAACCTTTTACCTTCGGTGAACGTATTTCGTACCTGCTCGCTTTCGGAAACAACAAATACATTAACCTTTTTAGAAGGTGTTGCGTTCATTTCCAGCCTAATCTGGCGTATGCTCTTAACAGCTTCTTTAATAGTCTCTATTTCACGTTCTTCCTTCGGATAATTCAGGCCTTCGTCATAATACTGCCATCCGGAAAGCATAATAGTCGGCTCTTTGTCCTGAACAGAATTAAATATTTCCTCGGTAATAAAGGGCATAAACGGATGCAGCAGCTTCATTGCGCCGATGAGCACGGTTTTGAGGGTATAAAGAGCGGCTGAACGTGTTTTATCCTCTTTGTCATAAAGCCTAGGTTTAACCATCTCAATATACCAATCGCAGTATTCGTCCCAAATAAAGTCGTAAACCTTTTGAACGGCAATACCAAGCTCGTAACTTTCGATATTATCGGTTACTTCTTTAGCTACAGTATTCATCCTTGATAAAATCCATTTATCAGCCGCCGTTAAGGTAATATCGGCCGCTTTAATATCCGTAACAGCTTCGTCCTTGTAATTCATCAGCATAAAACGGGTAGCATT